>NZ_JBSVEM010000008.1:0-201614 GCF_056312285.1 Pseudoalteromonas sp. ABE4_541 | reverse complement strand
GTTTAGCTGGTGATGATAAGCTCAACGGAAGTAGTGGCAACGACACACTACATGGCGGCCTCGGTAATGACACGCTATCCGGCGGACAAGGGAACGATACCTACCACTGGGGACAGGGCCTCGGTAACGATATCATTCGTGATTTTGACACCCGTGACCGCTATGACTCAGAGCACATCGACACACTGGTGCTAGATAGCAGTGTCACACTGGACGATATGACGTGGTCGCGACACGGCAGTGACTTGATCTTAACGTTGGCTTCGACAGGCGAAACGCTGACCCTCGAAAGCTACTATGGCGGCAGTCAAAGCTACAAGATTGAACGTATCGAAATGGCCGATGGCACGGCGCTTGATTTGACTCAGATTGAACTCGATATAATACAAAATAACAATGAGCTAGTGTCGTCCGATCAATTAGACACCTCACTACAACTTCTCCATCAAGCAATGGCTGGATTTGATGTAGGTGATGATGTTGAACTGGGTGAGCTTGCCAGTACTCCACTGGTCAGCCATATGCTCAATGAGAGAAGTTATTAACCTACCGATTACTCTCAAAAAAATAGGCTATGTAATACCAACATAGCAAACAAAAAAAGCGGCACCACAAACATGTGGTGCCGCTTTGCTACTCATTTTACAACAACTTGATCTTTACTTAACGCAGCACATCGCTCACTTGCGCTTTTAACTCGTCACTCCACACGCCCACTTGAACTTGCGCGATATGTGCTTTTTGCAATAACAGCATCACTAAACGAGACTGGCCAATGCCGCCGCCAATGGTTTGTGGCATTTCACCTGCCAATAATTGCTGGTGCCAGTCGTGGGCCAAGCGGTCTTCATCCTCGGTGATTTTAAGCTGTCTTTGTAGTGAGTCAGGGCAAACACGAATACCCATAGAGGAGATCTCAAAGGCGTCTTCTAATACCGGGTTCCACACTAAAATGTCACCGTTCAGACCTTGATATTTATCGCAGGTGGGCGTTGACCAATCGTCGTAGTCTGGCGCACGTACATCATGAATTTTGCCATCACCCAGTTCACCGCCGATACCAATTAAGAACACCGCGCCATACTCTTGCGCTATGGCTTTTTCACGTTGCTTGGCTGTAAAGTCAGGATACATTTGGCGTAGTTCTTCACTGTGCACAAAAGTGATTTTCTCTGGTAAGAATGCGGTTAAACCAAACTCGTCGGCAGCCACCTGTTGTGTTGCTTTTATCGCTTCATACAACTTTTCAACCGTTTGTTTTAAAGCACTTAGAGAGCGCTCTGATTCGCTACAGATGATTTTTTCCCAATCCCATTGATCAACATACACTGAATGCACGGGAGAGAGTTTTTCTTCATCAGGGCGTAGCGCTTTCATGTGTGTATACAAGCCCTCTCCGACTGCGAACCCATAGTCACCGAGTGTTTTACGTTTCCATTTTGCTAATGAGTGCACCACTTCAAACTGTGCATCAGGTAGCGTTTTCACCTGAACAGATACAGCCTTTTCAGTGCCACTTAAGTTATCTTGAATGCCATCACCAACTTTGGCCAAAATCGGTGCTTGTACTTCAATTAAGCCCAATTGGCTTTCTAGTTGTTGTGAAAATACTTGTTTTACACGGCTGATCTGCTGCTGTGTTTGACGATATGTGCTCTGCATAATTAGGACCTCATTCCCAGTGAATTTTATAATTTGTTTGCCACTTTGCTTGTTGGCTTAAATCTATCGTCAACAAAAAACACGCTAATTACAACAACCATCAACAAAAATAGCACTTCACTCTATTTTTAATTAAAAATTACCTATATATTTTATTGATTCATTAATACCGGATAAAAATAACCATGGAAAATTATCAAATCGACAATCTGGATAAATCCATTTTGCATGCGCTGATGGACAATGCCCGCACACCGTATGCCGAATTAGCGAAAAGATTTGCCGTCAGTGCAGGCACCATTCATGTGCGTGTTGAAAAAATGAAACAAGCGGGGATCATTCAAGGCACTAAGGTGACCATTAGTGCGAAGAAGCTAGGCTACGATGTTTGTTGTTTTATCGGGGTTAACTTAAAGCATGCCCGTGATTACCCAAGTACCATTGCACAGTTGCAGGAGTTTGAGGAAGTGGTGGAAGCGTATTATACAACGGGAAATTACAGCATATTTATCAAAGTGATGGCCCGTACGATAGACCACCTTCAAGATGTGTTGATCAACAAAATTCAAACCATTGAAGCCATTCAATCCACAGAAACGCTTATCTCATTGCAAAACCCCATTGCACGAGAGGTGCTTCCCTAACTTGGGCATCGTGCAATAAGTGGGTATAATCGCCGCAATTTTGATTAGATGAGCAGTAACAGATGACAGATTCGCGTTTTCATCGTGTAAAACGAGTATTAGACAGACGCCAAACCGACCTTACCGTATGTTTAGACGAAGTACACAAACATCATAACTTATCGGCCATTGTGCGCACCGCTGATGCGGTGGGCTGTCATCATGTTCATGCCGTGTGGCCACAAGAGCAACGCCGCTTAACCAATAACACTTCAGGTGGTAGTAAAAACTGGGTAGAAACCCATATGCATGATGATATCGACGTTGCGGTTGCCACTATTCGCGAGCAAAACCCAGGGATTCAATTGCTTGCAACCAACCTCAGTGATGAAGCGGTGGACTATCGTGAAATAGATTACACCAAACCCACCGCCATCATTGTTGGCCAAGAGCGTTTGGGCATATCAGATAAAGCACTGGCGCACGCCGATAAGCACATTGTTATTCCAATGGAAGGCATGGTGCAGTCGTTAAATGTATCGGTTGCTGCCGCTTTGATCTTGTATGAAGCGCAGCGCCAAAGACAAGCCGCAGGCTTGTACGATCGCAACGATATGCTAGACGCCAAAACCAAACATACATTATTGTTTGAAGGCTGCCACCCAATCATCGCCAACCGTTGTATTGAAAAGGGGCTACCCTACCCAGATTTAGACGAAAATGGCGAAATTGTGGCTGACGAGACTTTTTGGAATACGTTAAAGTTTAAAAAAACGACTTAAATTAGTTAAACAAGGAAGCAGTATGTCAACGCCCAGCTTATCTCACTACCCGATCACCGAGCTCAAAGGCGTAGGGCCAAAAGTTGCTGATCGTTTAGCCAAACTCGGTATTGCCACCGTGCAAGACATGCTGTTTCACCTCCCTCTTCGTTATGAAGATAGAGCCCGCACCTATGCGATTGCGGAACTAATGCCACACAGCCATGTGAGCATTGAAGCACAAATTGAACATAGCCAGATCACTTTTGGTAAACGACGCATGTTGATCTGCCACGTGAATGATGGCACCGGTAGACTGACCTTACGCTTTTTTAATTTCAACGCGGCACAAAAAAATGCCATGGCAACGGGTAAGATCATCCGCTGCTTTGGTGAAGTGCGCCGAGGTCAAGCTGGTCTCGAAATGGCCCACCCAGAATACAGTATTCGTGACTGCCACAGTGAGCCGATTGACCCCGCATTAGCCACCCTCACCGCCGTTTATCCGACCACGGAAGGGCTCAAACAATTAAGTATTCGTAGCATTGCCAACAAGGCGCTTGCGCTACTTGAAAAATATCAATTGCAAGAATACTTACCTGAGCAATTTCGCCCAGCGGGTTTGAGTTTGAAAGACGCTGTGTTACAACTGCACAAGCCACCGCAAGATGTGGATTTATCTCAGTTAGAATTAGGTCAGCACCCAGCCCAACAACGACTGGCGTTTGAAGAATTACTGGCGCAGAACTTAAGTCTGCTACAACTAAGGCAAAAAGGCCAGTCGGTGAAAGCCGTCCCATTACCACCTAACAATACCCTGGAACCGGAGTTTTTAGCGAACTTGCCGTTTGCACCAACCAATGCACAAAGCCGTGTGGTGGCAGAAATTAAACAAGACTTACAACAGCCCTATCCTATGATGCGTTTAGTTCAAGGAGACGTTGGATCCGGTAAAACTTTGGTCGCTGCATTGGCCTCACTCACGGCTATTGCCAAAGGTTATCAAGTGGCGTTGATGGCCCCTACGGAAATACTCTCCGAGCAACACGGCATCAACTTTAGTAATTGGTTTCAAGCGCTCGGACTTGAAGTCGCTTGGCTTGGAGGCAAAACCAAAGGTAAAGAACGAACGCGCATTTTAGAAGACATCGCCAGTGGCAAAGCGCAAATGGTGGTGGGGACCCATGCTCTGTTTCAACAACAAGTGGAATTTTTTAATCTTGCCTTGATCATCATTGATGAACAGCACCGATTTGGCGTTCACCAGCGTTTAGCATTAAGGGAAAAGGGCCAATTTAATGGCTGCTATCCGCATCAATTGGTGATGACCGCCACCCCAATACCTCGCACCCTCGCGATGACCGCTTACGCGGATTTGGAAACCTCCGTCATTGACGAGTTACCACCAGGGCGAACGCCCATTACCACAGTTGCTGTACCGGATACCCGCCGCGAGCAAGTGATCAGTCGAGTAAAAAGCGCTTGCTTGGAAGATAAACGACAAGTGTACTGGGTGTGCACACTGATTGATGAATCAGAAGTACTGCAATGCCAAGCGGCGGAAGATGCTGCAGCACAACTTAAAGAGCAGTTGCCAGAGCTCACCATTGGCCTAGTACATGGGCGAATGAAGGCACAGGAAAAACAACAAATCATGAGTGCATTTAAAAACGGGGATATTCATGTATTAGTTGCGACAACGGTCATTGAAGTCGGTGTAGATGTACCCAATGCCAGCTTGATCATCATCGAAAACCCTGAGCGTTTAGGTCTCGCGCAACTCCACCAGTTACGTGGTCGAGTGGGTCGAGGTGCCATCGCTTCCCATTGTTTGTTACTTTATCATGCACCGCTGTCAGTGACAGCACAAAAACGTTTAGGCGTGCTACGCGATAGTAATGATGGCTTTGTCATAGCCGAGCGCGATTTGGAAATAAGAGGGCCCGGTGAAGTACTTGGTACAAAACAAACGGGGCTTGCAGAGTTTAAGGTAGCGGATTTGAATCGAGATAAAGCGCTATTGAATCAAGTCAGGCCTTTAGCCATTAAGCTCATGCGTGAACACAGCGAAGTCGTTGAACCTCTGGTCACTCGCTGGTTAGGCACACGCAGCGAGCTGGCCATGGCATAAACAAAAAGAGTGGATAGCTATCCACTCTCTAAACTTCAGCGATTACGCTTTGTAACCATTTGGATTGTTACTTTGCCAACGCCACGTATCTGCCATCATAACGTCAATACCGCGCGTTGCTTGCCAACCAAGCTCTTGCTCTGCTTTGTCTGGCGCCGCATAACAAGCGGCAATATCGCCATCACGACGTGGCAACACTTTGTAAGGCACAGGTTTGCCAGACGCTTTCTCAAAGGCTTTAACCATTTCAAGCACCGAATAACCGTTACCAGTACCAAGGTTAAAAATATGCGTGCCGTTATTATCGGCCAGTTTATCGAGCGCCTTCAAATGACCAAGCGCCAAATCAACCACATGAATATAGTCACGCACACCCGTACCATCAATGGTATCGTAATCATCACCAAATACGCCTAACTGTTCTAGCTTAGCCACTGCAACCTGAGAAATATAAGGCAATAAGTTATTCGGAATACCATTGGGGTCTTCACCAATAAGGCCCGATTCATGAGCACCAACTGGGTTGAAGTAACGCAAAATGGCAAATGCAAAGCGCTCGTCCGATTTGGCGACATCTTGAAGCATCATTTCTACCATCAATTTTGAGCTACCGTAGGGGTTGGTCGTGCCACCCACTGGGAAGTCTTCCTTAATAGGCAGACTAGCAGGGTCACCATACACGGTTGCTGATGAGCTGAACACCAGCTTAAATACATTGGCATCGCGCATAGCATCAAGCAAGGTGAGCGTGCCTTGCACGTTTCCTTGATAATACTCGATAGGTTTGCGCACCGACTCACCCACGGCTTTGAGTCCAGCAAAGTGGAGCACTTGGCTAATATCGTAGCGCGAAAATATGTCATCCAAAAATGCTTTATCAAGAATATCACCTTGATGGAAAGCGACTTCTTTACCCGTTATTTCACTTACCCGCGAGAGCGACTCCTTTGACGCATTGCTCAAGTTATCAATCACAACAAGATCATCGCTGCGCTTTAAAAGTTCTAACACGGTGTGTGAGCCAATATAGCCTGCACCACCTGTGACAAGTATTGTCATATCGCTTCCCTATTTATTTGTCTGCGCGCTATTTTAAGAAACTTTTCTCAGCTTTTGCAGTGCAACTTACGATTTATCGCAAACAAAAGCCAATTTGCCACTGTGATAACTCAAACGTGAAATATGGGTATCGCAATATGGGCTTAAGTTATGCCATTGAGATACGGTTTTAGGCGCATTAATATCACGCATGTAAATACGATTTCCTATAGCATACGCAACATGTTTGTCGTCTAACCACGTATAATCTTGCACCCCTTTAGGCATAACAAAGTGATCCGTGACTTGCTGAGTTTTATTTGAAAAACTCGCAAACCACTGCTCTTCCCCTTTGCTATGCGTAAATGAATACACCTTTCTTTGTGGATTATAGGCTAATGTGCGCCCTATTTCTTTGGCCACTTTTTTAGGCAAGTGACCATTTAAGTCTGTATATTGCAGTGTATGTGGCTGGCCTAAAATAAACATGATCAGATCTTGTTGTGTTCCCCATGCGTGATAACCAACAGGCTCGATATGATCAAAAATACGTTTTGCCGGCAACGACTTATCAAACGGATAAAACCACAACTTTTGTTTTCCGTCAGGCTCAACCACCACACTCGATAAACCTTGCTCGTATGGGTACAAAGTTGGTGAAAACTCAGAGACTGGAGTATTGGTCAAGTTACTGCTTTTGCCACTATCAAACTCATAAAAAAACAAGTCAGTTTGGCTTTGCCCACCGTCAGAGACTTCTTGTGTGAAGTAAACGCCTCGCTCATCTACTAAGGGTTGGTTATGGTAACGACTATCATCAGTCAGCGGGATCACCCTAATAGAATCAGCGGATTCTGTTGCAAGAAAAATCTGGCTTTTAGGCATAGCCGCCTGAACATGCAGTGTTGAAACGGACAATATAGAGAACAAAGTGGGAATAAACGCTTTCATCATGATCCTTGTTTTTTCTTTCATCATACCCAGATGCGTAAAAAACCACAAAACTTGCTATTCAATTCCCTTCAGGTAACATCGGATTTACACTTTTTGATTGTTTACTTGCATCGCAGAGGCCTGAATATGTCCCAAAAGCACCCAATTATCGCGATTACTGGTAGTTCAGGGGCTGGCACAACCACCACAACGAATGCCATCAAGCATATATTCCGTAGCCTCAGTGCCAATGCAGCTTTTATTGAGGGCGATAGCTTTCATCGTTACACGCGCCCTGAAATGGACAAATTAAAACGTGAAGCTCTACAAGAAGGTAAGCACATTAGCTACTTTGGACAAGAAGCAAATGATTTCAAAGCACTAGAAGAGTTATTTAGTCGCTATGGCGAACATGGCGATGGCAAGATCCGACGTTACCTACACACTTTTGATGACGCGGTGCCCTACAATCAACTCCCCGGAACATTTACGCCCTATCAAGACCTTGAGCCCAATACCGATGTACTATTTTATGAAGGCCTGCATGGCGGTGTGGTAACTGAGGAACACGATGTTGCTAAGCATGTCGATTTACTGATAGGCATGGTGCCCATTATCAACCTCGAGTGGATCCAAAAACTAATCCGTGACACCAATGAACGCGGACACTCCAGAGAAGCTGTCATGAGCTCAATTGTACGCAGCATGGACGATTATATTAATCACATTACGCCGCAGTTTTCTCGCACCCATATCAACTTCCAGCGAGTCCCAACCGTCGATACTTCCAACCCATTTAGCGCCAAAGATATTCCGTCATTGGATGAAAGCTTTGTGGTGATCCGCTTTAGGGGCATTGAAGATGTTGATTTTCCATATTATCTACAAATGATCGATGGCAGCTTTATGTCGCGCATGAACACCCTTGTGGTGCCTGGTGGAAAAATGGGCCTAGCAATGGAATTAGTCCTCACTCCGCTTATTAAAGATTTACTTATAAAAAAGCGTGCACTGGAAAATATGGCTCCGGTTGACTTGCCCATTTAATCGAAGGTGATTTAACTTGCTTGCCCTACGCTGGCAAATTAAACTGACTGCCTTATTTTTGCCGAAGTAGGGAGCATCACCATGGCAACAAAACAGAGTTTAAAAGTACTGGTTGGGTCACAAAACCCAGTTAAAGTCAGTGCAGCAAAAAGCGTCATGGAGCGCTACTTTCCTCAGCACCACATCGATTGCCAAGGCTTACACGCGCCAAGTGGCGTACCAGATCAACCACTGGGTGAAGATGAAACCCGCATTGGCGCACAAAACCGCGTTAAGTACCTACAAACACATCATCAAGCTGATTTTTACTGCGCAATGGAAGGGGGGGCTCACCAATTTAGCTATGGTCCTGCCACCTTTGCGTATGTGGTGATAGCCGATGACAATTACACCAGCGTTAATCGCAGTAGCAATTTACCGCTGCCACAACATTTGTATGATGCACTCATCGCAGGTGAAGAGCTCGGCCCAGTTATGGACCGTGCTTTTAACACCACGAACATCAAGCAAAAGGGTGGTGCAATTGGTTTATTAACCAATCACGTCGCGACTCGAGAGAGCACCTACACGCAAGCGCTTACCTTAGCAATGGCGCCTTTTTTACACCCGCACTTATTTACCAAACAGAAAGTTAGCGATGAAGTATAGCCACATTTTATTTGATGCTGATGAAACCTTATTCAGCTTTAATGCCTATTTAGGATTAAAAACTCTGTTCGCCCAGTATGGCGTTGAATTTACTGAGCAAGATCATTACGAATATCAACAAGTCAATGCCCCGCTGTGGCTTGATTATCAAGCGGGCCGCATTGACGCACAAACGCTACAAGTTACCCGCTTTGCCAAATGGGCAGAACGTTTGCAAGTCCCTGCTAGCACCTTAAATGCAGGCTTTTTAGAATCGATGGCCAGCATTTGTGAACCGCTCCCCGGCACTCGCGAACTATTGGCGCATTTAAAAGGCAAGGCCACCCTTGGCATCATCACCAATGGTTTTGCTGCACTGCAAGAAAAGCGCCTAGCTCACACGGGTTTGCAGGATTGTTTTGACTGTTTAGTGATCTCTGAATTGGTTGGCACCGCAAAACCTGATCCATACATTTTCGCGCATACTTTGTCCTTGCTGGGTAATCCTGACAAAAGCAAAGTGTTGATGGTCGGTGACACGCCAAGCAGTGATATTTTAGGTGCCAATAACTTTGGCATAGATAGTTGCTGGTTACAGCATCCCGGGAAAACGCGCCCCGGCGATATTCACCCAACCTATACCGTGCAAAACCTGGCCGAGCTAGAGGCTATTTTAGGTACTGACCACTAAACAACCTAAGTTTAGAGCAACAAACAAAAAAGCGCAGACTCTGCTGCGCTTTATAAATCTAAATGATTGGATAGCTGGCTTACAACGCACTACGCTGACGCAACACCTCAAACAAGCAAATACCCGTTGCCACCGACACGTTCAAACTCGACACCGTGCCAACCATCGGGATTTTCACCAGTACATCACAATGTTCACGTGTTAAGCGACGCATACCGTCGCCTTCGGCCCCCATTACAATCGCCATCGGTCCTGTCAGGCTTGCATCGAATATCCCGGTATCTGTCTCACCCGCCGTACCTGCAACCCAAACACCCGCTTCTTTAATATCACGTAATGTGCGCGCAAGGTTAGTGACCTGAATAAGCGGTACCGTTTCAGCAGCGCCACAGGCTACTTTGCGCGCTGTACCGTTGAGCTTAGCAGACTTGTCTTTAGGCACAATCACAGCATGCACACCGGCTGCATCCGCACTACGTAAACAAGCGCCCAAGTTATGTGGATCGGTGACGCCATCTAACACTAAAAAGAACGGAGTAGTTTCGCGCGCTAAGATCTCGTCCAAATCACGTTCGTTGTAAGTTCTGGCCGCTTTCACGTTAGCAATAATACCCTGGTGCTGCTCACCATTGGCTTTGCTATCCAGCGCCTTACGCTGCATAAACTGCACCGAAATACCAAATTTGCGAGCTTCATTGATCACCGGATTCAAGCGTTTATCTTCACGACCTTTTAGCGCATAAATTTCTAAGAAGCGCTCAGGCTCTTTCGCCAAAATGGCTTCGATACTATGAAATCCAAAAATTAATTCATTACTCACTGTTATTGTGCTCCAGAGCTACTTTTGTTGCGTTTTCGGGCATTTTTGCCAAGTCGCTTTACCTTGGCTTTTTTGCCCTTTGCTTTTGTCTTTGCTGGACCTTTACCAGCCCCAGTCCCCGCTTTTTTGGCTTTTTTCAATTTACCTTTCGGGGTGGTGGTTTTGCCTTTTTTCTTAGGCTTGTGTTCTTCTATATTTTCTCCGCGTTCGCCCTCTTTTTTACCGGGGATTTTGCCCGCTTTTAATTGGGCACGAACACTTTGCGGCGCAGCCTTTGGCTCCGCTTTGAACGACTTGTTGCGACGCCTTGCGTACCTATCTGGTAACTGCTCACCCGCCATGGCAAGATTAATACGTCGCTCGTCCAAGCTCACAGAAGCAACCACCACTTTAAGTTTATCGCCTAAACGATATATCTGACGACTATGCTCGCCTATCAAGCAGTGCTTAGCACCATCAAAATGGAAATACTCCTGACCAAGGCTAGAAATATGAATCATGCCATCAATTTGTAAGTCATCTAAACGTACAAATAAACCAAAGTTCGTGACCGATGAAACCACACCAGAGAACTCATCACCCACATGATCTTGCATAAACTCACACTTGAGCCAATCGGCAACTTCTCTGGTGGCATCATCAGCACGACGCTCGGTTGTCGAACACTGCTCACCCAATTGGTCAACTTCGTCAGTGTCATACACATAACCACCCGATGTCTTCTGACCTTGGGTATTTAAAATGCCTTTGATCGCTCTATGTACCACTAAATCTGGGTAACGACGTATTGGCGACGTAAAGTGTGCATAAGCATTCAGTGCTAAGCCATAGTGACCAATGTTATCAGGCTGATAAACCGCTTGTTTCATTGAGCGCAGCAGCATGGTTTGAATGAGTTCTTGCTCCGGTCGCTCGCCCAGTGAATTAAGCGCCGCTGTCAGTTCGAGAGGTGATGGGTCGTTTGGCAATAAGCTCTCAATCCCCAAGTCGTTTAAAAACTGTCTAAAATGGCTAAGCTTTTCTTGATCTGGTTCATCATGAACTCGATACAAGGCACTGGCTTCATGCTTTTCAAGTAACTTAGCCGCAGACACATTGGCTAAGATCATACACTCTTCAATGAGTTTATGGGCATCGTTACGCACCAACGGTACAATCGATTCAATCTTGCGGTGGGCATTAAACACAAAACGTGTTTCAACCGTTTCAAATTCAATGGCACCACGAGTTTGTCTTGCAGACTTAAGCGCCATGTACATTTGCTGTAAATCAGTTAAGTGCGGTACCAGTTCACTATACTGCTCGCGTAGCTGCTCATCGCCTTGCAAAATGGCGTGTACTTTGGTGTAAGTCAAACGCGCATGGGAGTTCATCACCGCTTCGTAAAAACGATAACCCGATAAGCGGCCCGCTTCCGACACCGTCATTTCAGCCACCATACACAAGCGATCAACTTGCGGGTTTAATGAGCACAAGCCATTTGACAACACCTTAGGCAACATGGGGATCACTTGCTCGGGAAAGTACACTGAGTTACCACGTTCAATCGCTTCTCTATCTAACGGACTGCCTTTTGGCACATAATGAGATACATCGGCGATAGCAACCCATAAGCGCCAGCCTCCCGACTTTTTGCGCTCACAGAACACCGCATCATCAAAATCTCTCGCATCTTCACCATCTATGGTTACTAACGGTAAATCACGTAAATCAACACGCCCTTGCTTATCGGCGTCTTCTACTTCTTCGCCATGACGAGATACCTGTTCAAGCACCGCTTCTGGCCAAATATGCGGAATATCATGATTGCGTAGCGCAACCTCAATTTCCATGCCTGGCGCCATGTGTTCACCCAACACTTCGGTCACTCTGCCAACCGCATTCATGTGTCGACTTGGGCTTTGCGTGATCTGCACTTGCACCATTTGATTATGGCGGGCGCCATTTTCACTGCCCGGCAAAATGATAATATCTTGGGTGATACGCGGGTCTTCTGGCACCACAACAGCCGTACCGTACTCGACAAAATAGCGTCCAACCAGCGGGGCGCGCTCATTTTCTAACACGCGTACAATGCGGGCTTCAACTTTGCCACCCGAGCCTCGGCTAGCTGCTTTGGCCAGTACAATATCCCCGTGTAGCACCCCATTCATTTGGTGCTTGGCGATAAACCAATCTTTCGGCTCACCTTCAACCGCTAAAAAGCCAAAACCATCTCGATGACCAATTACCCGGCCTTTAACCAAACCATCATCTGTTGGGATCACATAGCGTTTGAATTTATTAAAATGCAGTTGTCCATCACGCTCCATAGCGCGTAAACGACGCTTAAACGCCACCTGACGTTCATCATCTAACACATTGAGACTATTACAGAGTTGACTAAAAGAGGTCGCTTTGTCGGCAGTTTTAATATGCTCTAAAATAAATTCGCGACTGGGTACTGGGTTTTCGTATTTGTCTTGTTCTCGACTGAGATAAGGATCCTGTTTTGACATTCACTAGCTTGTTAATTGAGTTATGTTGTTATTTTAACCCAAAACCCGATAATGAGACAGCTACCCAGAGTGAAAGTTTTATTTACCTCTAGGGCGTGTTGATCTTTGCTGTGTGTTTTTGCAGCAGTCATTCGGTTATTTTGGCAAGGCAGAGCCTGCGTCGCATAGTTATTCTATGTAAGTCAGGCGATAACGCAGAAAAAATGACCGAATGACGCTGCCCTACGGGTTCAACCAAAGGCTTCCACTACGGCGTCATGCGCTACTCGCATAGTTCACTATGTGTCATAGCGCATTTCTGGTATTGAAAGCCTTTGATTTGAACAAAAATCATACCTCAAAGATCAACACGCCCTAGATAGCACAGCTCTTCTCATCAAATTGGGGGTTATAACCAACCTTTCTGTTTGGCTATGCGCGCTGCATCTACTCGATTACTTGCCTGTAACTTGGCGATTGCCTCAGACAAATAATTTCTCACCGTTCCATCACTGAGATATAAGCGGGCTGCTATTTCTTTATTACTCAGCCCATCCCCCGCTAAGCTTAAAGCTATGCGCTCTCTTTCGGTCAGTGGATTCTGTTCGCTGCTTGCAAGAGATGCAAGCTCTGGCTCAATCACAACCTCACCCTGCATAACTTGCTCTAAGGCAGAAACTAAATAGCTGACAGGCGCCTCTTTGAGCACAAAGCCTTTCACATTCGATGCCATTGCCCGTTGAATGTACCCAGCTTTAGAAAAAGTGGTCATGATCACCGTCAAAATGTTCGGATATAAACGATTGATATCTTCAGCAAGATCAAGCCCCGATTTATGAGGCATTTCAATATCAGTTAACACAATATCGACTTCAACTTTCGCAAGTTGAGCAACAGCATCCACACCATCTGTCGCTTGTGCGACAACGGTAACATCCGCTTCTAAATTTAATAACGTCGAAATGGCGCCCCTGACCAACGCCTGATCTTCCACTACCATGACCCTAATCACACACTTTGCTCCATTGTTAGCTGGATTCTTACGCCTCTTTCAATTTCAATTTTGAGCTTTGCGCCCAATTGCAAAGCGCGATCTTTAATACCATTAAGCCCATTACCATACTCGAGCTCATCAACTTTACCGTTATCTTTCACTTTAAAAGTAATGTCTCTGCCATTTTGTAACAGTGAAATTGTCACCAGTTTAGCTCGGCTATGACGCAATATATTAGTTACGGCCTCTTTAGCCATATAGCACAGAGCACTTTCTTGTTGCGCACTTAATATAGGCTTATCGTTCTCTATCTCAACCATAAAGCCCGCCTGTAGTAAACTTTGCTGAAGTGAATTGATCTGTGCTTCCAAACCTATTTGGTTTAGCCCAGAAACAGCTTGGCGTACTTCGCTTAATAAACTTCGCGCTAATTCGGCAACCTCTAATGACTCTTTGATTGCGTGCTCTGGCTGCGCGACTTGGTGCAACTTACTGGCTAACTCTGCTTTTAAAGCAATGGATGATAGAGAATGCCCTAATAGGTCATGTAAATCTCTTGCGATTCGCTCGCGTTCAGCAATGGCCGCTAACTGCTCAATTTGTTGTTGATCTTGTTGATGTCTACGTAGGTGGAGCTGCTCCCTCCTTGCGATAGTGCCTAAAGCAAATAGCCCCCAGCCTATAATGAATGCAGGTAAACAAAAGTAAAAAAGCTGCCCACTGGCAAAAAAATATCCTGCCAAGAGGGTCGCAACCATAAGTACCCCCATCATTATGACGCCATGGAAAGCGCGATAACTTAAACCACAAAAAAAGCCAACATATCCCAACAAAGAATGCGTGCCATAAGTCAGCATTGTGCCAGCACCACATATCAACATCATTATCAGTAAAATCGCAGTGAGCTTGATCCCCTGAGAAAATAGCGCAGCCATATAAAGCAAAATAAAGAGTAGATATACACTGCACTGCATTGCCGCGTCGAGCGAATTCACACCATCCCATTTCAGCAACATGGGGAAAAAGTAAAATAAAGAGAATATCAGCGCCCACATACCCATTTTTTGCTCTTTGTGCAGCAAGAAATGGGTATTCTGATAAGCGAAAGTTTGCATAACGACTTATTCCATTGAATTAATGTAAATAGCTTAATGATTTTAAGGCGATTGTTTCAGTGACAAATGTCAACATGCTACACTGGCATTCTCAAAAACGATAATAAAGTAACCCATGCGAGCTGAACAAACCTCCCTTTTGTACCTCCACATTGCTGTATTGCTTTTTGGTGGTACCGCACTGTTTTCAAAACTTATCAATTTAAGCGCGTTAGATATTACCGTATATCGTACCGCCGTCGCTTTTGTCGTATTAGCGGGTCTACTTAAACTGACAGGTAAGCGGTTACGTTTGCAGCAAACTAAAGATTATTTTATCGCGGTGATGCTCGGCGTGGTGGTTGCCTTACACTGGGTAACTTATTTCGCAGGCATGCAAATGGCGGGAATTGCCACGGGGATAATCGCGTTCTTCACCTACCCTGTCATCACCGTTTTTCTAGAACCACTATTCACCAAACACAAGATTAAAAGTAAAGATATTGTCAGTGCTGTGGTTGTTTTGTTTGGCATTTACCTACTTATTCCAGAAGCAAATTTGGGTAATCAGGTCACTTTAGGCGTGGTAACGGGAATATTTTCTGGCGCACTGTTTTCATTGCGTAATTTACTACAAAAGCAGTACTTTTCGAGCTATAGCGGCCCCCACACCATGTTTTATCAAACGCTCACAGCCTGCGTTATGCTTGCGCTGTTTGTTGAAGTACCGCCATCACAGCTGCCAGAACAAGATATCTATTATATCTTGTTGGCAGGAGCCGTATTTACCGCTATCCCTCATGCATTATTCGCCAGTAGTTTAAAGCATTTATCGGCAACGACCGCCGGGTTAATTTCTTGTTTACAACCCTTGTATGGGACGCTGTTGGCCATTATGCTGTTGGCAGAAAAACCTAATTTAATGACTTTAGTGGGTGGCACACTGGTCATCAGTGCAGCTTGTTTTGAAACTTGGTCTATCACAAGGAAAAAGCCCCATGCTAGTATTCGCGCATCGAGGTGCCAGCGGTAATTACCCTGAAAATACTCTGAGTGCTATTCGCGCTGCTTTACAAGCAGATGTTGATGGAATTGAGCTAGATGTGCAAAGCTGTGCCGATGACTATGCCATCGTGCACGACACTTGGCTCGACAGAACCACCAATGGCTCAGGTAAAGTAAACCAAACCAGCTTACAAGACATTCAAGCATTAGATGCCGGTCATGGTGAAATCATCCCCAATTTACAGCAAGTATTTGATGAGATTGGCACACAAACCCTAATCAACCTTGAGCTCAAACATACTTTTGGGCTCGATCAGTTTGTCGCTACCATTGAGCGAAACGTACAACAAAACAAAATTCAGCGCGAACAGCTGCTCGTATCCTCATTCGATCATCACCAACTGGTCTGGCTAAAACAGAACATGCCATGGGTAAAAATTGGTGCGCTGACAGCCTCTATCCCACTACACTATGCGGAGTTTGCACAGCGTTTACATGCGTACAGTATTCATATTGATAAAAACTTTATAAATCATCAATTTGTAAATGATGCAAAACAGCGCGGATTAAAGGTTTTTGTTTATACGGTCGATAAACAACAAGATATTGAAGATATGCAAGCATTGGGTGTGGATGGCATTTTTAGCAACTTTCCATGCTATGCAAGAATGATTTTATCCCGTTCTTAGCATATATTATTGATTAAAGAAGTATTTATGTTTTTACCTGTTGCAACTCGATATGTGGTCTTGTCAAGGATGCAGCGTCTTTCAAGAGGACAAACATGGATAACCAAAAGCCAACAACGAGTCTTTACATGCGCTTATACAACCAAATAGAACAAAGCTTTTTTTATACGCTATCGCGGAAAATCTTCGGTAATTTGAGTTTCGTGTTTTCTTTTCAAGTGATCACGCTTGTTTGGTTATATAACGAGCTTGACGCAAATAATGCGAGCATGGCGCTATTTTGGCTAATGGCACTTGGGGCCATCGCAGGCTTTGTATTCACGCTGTTTTATATGCGTTTTTTAATCGTCAGGCCGGTCAGAGCCATGCGCGATAGCTTGCAACAAGCGAATCGCCAAGATGGTAACCTCAATGCCACTTTACCAAAGTTCACTTATGACGAATTTAGGGAACTGAGTGAACAGTACAATACCTTTACTAAACACTTACGCCAGCTGTTAGCTAACACCTATGAAGGTGCGCAAACAGCAGCAACCAGCAACTACCAAGTCACACACTCCATGCAACAAACGGCCGATTTCGGTGCTGAACAAATCAATATGAGTGACTCCATTATTGCTGCCAGCGACCAAGTCACCCACAGCTTGCAAAGTATTGTGGTCAATACCGATCAGGTATACCAAGCGAATACGGAAAGTTTGCACTTTGTTCGCGGCTCATCGCAATCATTAAGCACTCTGGTTGACGAGGTTAAGCAAATCACCGTACTTCTGGGCAACTTCTCAACAACCGTCTCAGGATTAAAAGAAAACAGCGAAAACATCCGCAGCATACTAAAAATGGTGGAAGAGTTTTCCGACCAAACAAACTTGTTGGCATTAAACGCGGCTATTGAGGCTGCCCGAGCAGGTGAGGCAGGTCGAGGCTTTGCCGTGGTAGCAGACGAAGTACGTAGTCTATCGGTCAAGGTGAATGACGCCACTCGACAGATCAGTGACTTTATCAATCAAATGAACACCTTGGTTGGCGAGACTCATCGTGAGTCCGAACAACTGATCAGTCATTCAGAATCCGCAGAGCAGGCTATCAGTAAAACATCACAAGGCTTTGCTGATATGAGTCACGATTTTGAGCGTAATCAAGCCCAGCTAGAGCAAATCGCCAGTGCGGTGCATCAGTTGGAGTCCACGCAAGCGCATACGCACGAAGCAGTACAACAAATTGTGACGCTGGCTCAACAAGCGAAAACACAAATTGATGCGGCACTGCATGACTGTCAAAAGGCACAACAACTAACCGAAACCACACAAAAAGAATTACAGCGCTTTGTGTAAGTCAAAAGACGCGAGCATTAAGCTCGCGTCACATCAAAAGCAATCACTTCAGATATTTTCTTTTTATCAAGTGCTAACATGATCAGCCTGTCCACGCCAAGCGCAACCCCCGAACAAGCGGGTAAACCATGCGCTAATGCGCCCAAAAATAGCCTATCGACTTCAACTGGGTTTAATCCCATTTCAGTACGTAAAGCGTTATCATCAGCAAAACGCTGTGCTTGTTCTTTGGCGTCTGTTAGCTCGTTAAACCCATTCGCTAACTCCATCCCTTTAAAGTACAACTCAAATCGCCCTGCAACACGAGGATCGTCTTGATTTAGCTGCGCCAAGGCTGCTTGGGATGCGGGAAAATGATATACAAAACAAGGCGCTTCTAGACCGATTTTAGGCTCTATTTGCATACAAAATAGTAGTTGTAATAAGGTGTCTCGATTCGTTTCTTCACGGGCTATATCTTCATAGCCATAGTTACTCGCCACGACTTTGAGTTCTTCAAGTCTGGCTGTAAGGGGATCAATACTAAGTACATCTAAAAAGACTTGTTGATAAGAGATCCGCGTGCAAGGCGGACACGCTAACAGCGCTTGCATCAACTGTTCAATTTCATCCATTAAAGCAAACTCATCAAACCCGGGACGATACCATTCCAGCATAGTAAATTCCGGGTTGTGATGACGACCACACTCTTCGTTTCGAAAAGCCTTTGCAAGCTGATATATCGCACCACTGCCCGCAGCGAGCAGGCGTTTCATTGCAAATTCAGGAGATGTCTGTAGGTATAGATCCAATCCACCTTGATTACCCGGCCCAACAAAGCGTGTTTTAAAACTCGCTAGGTGCACATCGGTGACACTGGCTGAACATAAACTGGGAGTTTCGACTTCCATCACTTCACGCTGCGCGAAAAAAGCACGGATCTTTGCCAAGATTTTTGCCCGCTGTTGTAGTGTCTCAATACAGGCGCTCGGTGCCCAAAGTTGCTCTGACATGATAGTTCTCTTGAAAAATAAAATACTGCTCAAACAAAAATCCCAGCGCTAAGCTGGGATTTTCAATGATACTGCCCAACCCGTGAGCACATACATGTGTATTATTTTACACGGCTCACGTATTCGCCTGAGCGTGTATCAACACGGATCACTTCGCCAATTTGAACGAATAATGGCACGCGTACCACAGCACCAGTGCTCAACGTTGCTGGTTTACCGCCAGTACCCGCTGTGTCGCCTTTAAGGCCAGGATCAGTTTCTGTGATCTCAAGCTCCACAAAGTTAGGTGGTGTTACTGCAATTGGGTTTCCATTCCACAAAGTGATGGTACATACGTCGTTTTCAACTAACCATTTTACATTGTCACCTACCGCTTTCTCATCCGCTGCGATTTGCTCAAACGTATCGTTGTTCATGAAGTGCCAGAACTCACCGTCTGTGTATAGGTATGCTAAATCCGTATCCATTACATCTGCGCCTTCTACTGAATCGCCAGACTTAAAGGTTTTCTCTAACACTTTACCAGAGATCAATTTGCGGATCTTAACACGGTTAAAAGCCTGACCTTTACCCGGTTTAACCATTTCATTTTCTAAGATGGCACAAGGTTCGCCATCTAACATAATTTTTAAGCCGCCCTTGAACTCGTTGGTGCTATAATTCGCCATCGTATCCTCTAATCATCTTTTATCGAGTAATAAACCTGCTAATGATACAAACAAATGAAGTAAATTTGCATAGTAACTGGCAAAAAGAATTGGCAAATGTTGTCACTTGTCCAAAAACTTTACTCAATATGTTGGGTTTGAGCGACCATTTTGACACAAAAGACCTTGAAGCAAGACGTTTATTTCCCGTACGCGTGCCACAGGCCTTTATCAAAAAAATGCGTTATGGCGATCCAAACGATCCTTTGTTACGCCAGGTAATGCCTGTACATCAAGAGTTTTTAGCCAAAGCAGGTTTTAACAAAGACCCATTACAAGAACAACAAAGTGCACAACCGGGTTTGTTACACAAGTACCGCTCTCGTGTGCTCGTGATGCTCAAAACGGGTTGTGCTGTCAATTGCCGCTACTGTTTTCGACGTCATTTCCCCTATCAAGAAAATCAACTAAATAAGCGTGCCTTGCTCGATGTTGTTGATTACATCAAACAAAACCCGCACATCAATGAAGTGATTTTGAGTGGTGGAGACCCGCTGATGGCCAAAGATGATGCCATCGCTTGGCTGCTTGATCAGCTTGAACCATTGACGCAGTTAAAACGTTTGAGAATTCACAGCCGCTTACCAGTGGTTATGCCATCAAGAATCACAGACACACTCTGCGCCCGTTTAGCTGCAAGCCGTTTAAAAATCATTTTGGTGAATCACATTAACCATGCCAATGAAATTGATGAGGTATTCACACAAACTATGCGTACGCTAAAGCAATCTAACGTCACCTTGCTTAACCAAGCGGTATTATTGAAAGATATTAACGATACAATCGAAGCTCAAATCGCTTTAAGTGAAGCACTCTTTGATGCTGACATTTTGCCGTATTACTTGCATCTATTGGACAAAGTGGAAGGGGCGAGCCATTTTGATATTTCAACGGCACAGGCACAAACGCTGATGGCTGGCATGCTCGCCGAGTTGCCAGGCTTTTTAGTACCTAAATTGGTAAGAGAAATCGGTGGCAAAACAAGCAAGACACCGATTGATTTACAGCTAGAGTAAGCAATAAAATCGTATAACCGTGTTATACGTAAACGTTGATATTGTTACCCAAACTTGCTGTGGTTGATTTTGCGGGACTTTGTGCTGCAGCACTACTCCCAGCGGCTTCAATCAAAGCAAGTGCCGCTCTTCCTTCTGCTTGCTGCTGTTTTTTGGCTAAAGAAGCGCTGTAAACCTCACCACTTCCACCAGTACCAGACATCACAGGCAGGTTATTTCCGGAAATATTCATAGGCGTTACCTGACTTTTTAAATGAATCCAAGTAGACTATCGGCCGTTTTAGCAATAACTTTAGGAAAAATATGCACGCCATCATTGAAAAATTGAATGAAAACCTAAAAGTTGTTTATCGTCAGTCACTTGATGCTGATAAAAAATTAGACGAATTACAGCAGCAAGGTCATGGCAAATTTAAGGCTCTATTTACCGAAGAAGCCGGTTTTGATTTTGAAGCAAAACGCTTCAAGCCCTATGTGCTAGATGTAGCAGCAAATGTTAAATCACTCAGTGAAAGTGAACAGCTTGATGAGCAATTACTAAAAACGACCGTGCAAAAACTCCAACACCTATTGCAATTGCTCGCGACATTCAAATAAATTGATAGCAGCGCATAACAACATGCGCTGCACAAATATCAACCACGAGTTGCTTTTAATACATCGTTTTCAAACCACTCTGTCAGCAAACGCTTTTCATAGTTAAGTGGTTCATCTCTTCCTCGTTTTAGCTTGTCCATAAACGACATATCTTTTAGCTTTTTATCTTTCTCATCAAGTATCAACTCGCCCTTAGGATCTTTCAGCGTGTAAGCTAAATCTAGACGTGGAAAATAGATCGGCTTTACAATACGAATATCATCCATGTTAAAGCGTACATCGCCAGCTAAATCAATGTCGTTAAAAGTCAGGTTGAGGTGATAGCCTTCAGGTAAGCGCTGAGCTAATTTGGCTACGTGTTTTTCCAATTGCTCGGCAATTCGTTTGTGGTACGAACCTCTGGTTTCTTTTCCTGGTCTCACATCTCGATATTCCTTAAAGTCTTTAAAATTAACTTTGGCCTCACCAGCTTGTACCACACCACCAACCAGTAAGCTTGCTAGCAAAATTGTGAACTTGTTCATACTTACATTCTCCAAACAGCGAATTCCTGTGTAAGTTACTCTAGCTAACTTACACAGGCCTGTCTTTTAGGTTTACGCTCTTTTACACATATTATCAATAATGCATATTCTTCGTAGTATTACCAAGTATTAAGCAATTTATAGCACTGCATTAGCAACACCTATTGCTCATTAATACTCTGTAAAATGTGCTCATAGGCCGCGTCAAGTTGATTATCAGTCCCATCAACTATGGACTGGCGCGAAATAGGCACTATCATGTCAGGGCTTATCCCTTGTGCGATGAGTGGTTCACCATTGTTTTTAGTAACACGCATCCCTGTGTACCAGAAGACGACTTCAGGCCCCTCATCATGAACAAAAATAGGGCTACTCACCACATTACCATTAATACCACGCGTTTTTTCACCCATAATTGGAATGCCTGCGTTTTGCACATAAGCCAAGGCGTGTTCGTTTTGACTCACGCTGTCTCTTGACGACAGCGCAACCACTGGCACTGACAAATTAAACTCGCTCACTTGTGTATATTGCTCAAGCACTTCTATGTAGGCATCATGCTGATTTGGGCTTCTTTGCCAGTTATAGTACATCGGCGCTGCACTAATAGCTTGCTCACTGAACCAACTTAACACCTCTCGCCATGCTTGAAAACTAGCTGGGTAATACCTCAAGTCAATAATAATCCCTTTGGCTAAAGCCAGTTGAGTTTTAATTGCTGCTATATCTTCAGGGGTGACGTTGTATATCACCAAATGATGAATATCATTTTCCAATACACTATGGGTATAACCATATCGACGCACGAGCTTCTCGCCTACCACTTCAATTTCCGCAAACGGCTGTGGCTCTAACATCACGGAATATTCTGTCCCATTAGGGCGTTGAAAGCGTATTTCTGCCGAAACTTGCTCCGTACGGCTTTGTGTGAGTTTAAGACCCCACCTTTGCGCCAAGGATTGAGATGCTGCCATCCATTTTGATTCTTCATCTGCGAGAACACCGATAGCGGTGTTATCCATGGCGATGATTTCATCTCCCAAAGCTACCTTGTCCAACACACTTTCCGAGGCTTGCACGATTAGCGGCTTATTCTCAACATAATCGAGCCTTAAAGGAAATTGCCACACCAAATCGCCAAACGGATTAGCCTCATTTGGTAATTGCACATGGACATGATTGTCCTGTAATAGCTTCAATGAAGTCGAAATGTTATCCCAAGTTGCTCTTGCATCATCGACCGTGCAACTGGCTATCATTTTACGTAATTCAGGCTGCCAATTAACCTCAACGTCGTCAAAGTAAGGCCAGAAATGTTGGATCTCGGCCCATATATGGCTGGCACTCGACATGCAAATTTCGGTATCTAATATTGAGCTACTTAGCGCATATTGCTTGTAACCCTCATAAAGCCTGCCTTGTTCCGCATCACCCGCTTTGAGATATAAGGGAATATGTAAAGCTTGGCCGAACAAGGTGGTTGAGTAGAACCATTCATTAGCAAGGCGTTGGTCCTCCTGTAACGCTTTGTATTCACCCGAAACCAGTTCTCTTGTGTATACATCCTCTGCGATCGAACTATTTGCAAGCCATGTTTTTACTTGCTCTGATGCATTGGGCTCAACGGGTATAGAGCCATTCGTTACTAAAGGCGCAATCCCTTGCAACAACTTCAACGAAAGCTGTGCCCGTTCATCGTGAGGCACTTGGCTTAATTGAATAATTGATTCCGCAACGAATACATCCCACTTAGAATCAGCAACACTTTGACTGGGATAGAAAAACTTGATTTGATAAGCAACTTCAGAAAACAACGCAATATCCGTGATGAGCTGCTCTGAATATGAGATTTGTGGGCGACTTTTTAGCTGAGTGCTCGTTTGAGGTAGTGGTTTCATTTTGCTCGACTCTTTGTCATCTGAGCTACATGCACTCAAGAATATGAATTGAAACAAAACTAGCAATTTTATAATTATTTTCATTTTATCATTCCTTTATTAATCACTTTCATTCCTAAAGCAATTAATAACGTAAATGATTATTTAATCAAACTCAAATAAATAAAAAGGGCCAAGAAGCCCTTTTATAATAAAAATAAAATTTAGTTTTTATAAGGGAGAGAAAATAACAATGCGTACAACACTGGTATTATGCCCAACGTTAATATTGTTGAGAACAATAACCCCCCCATAATACTAAGCGCCATTGGCTCCCACATTTCCCCGCCTCCAAGGTAAAGCGGTAATAACCCCAAGACCGTCGTAGCCGTTGTTAGCAAAATAGGCCGCATACGGGCTTGGGCTGCCATAATAATGGCTGTAATTGGGTCATCTGGTAAATTATCTAATTCCGTTTTAATACGTTCTAATAATACAATGGCATTATTAATAACGATCCCAGCAAGAGAAATCACCCCGAGTAAAGTCATAAAACCAAAAAACGATTGCCCGATAAATAACCCCGCAACCACCCCGATAAATCCGAGTGGGATGGTGACTAAAACCATAAATGATTTACGAATAGAGTTGAATTGAGCAACCAGTAACAACACGATGATCAGCACTGCTATCGGGAGTTTCTCAGCAATTGAGTCATTTGCCTTGCCAGATGATTCAGCTTCCCCACCCAATTCGTAGCTATACCCAAATGGCCAGCTTTGTTGCTGCTCATCTAACCATGGTGTTAATGCTGCAAACCCCTCACTGGCGGTAATACCGTCAAGTTGCGCTCCTATGACTACAGATTTAACACGATCACGACGAAACACTTGTGCGCTTTCCCACACCACTTGCACATCCGCCACTTGTTGTAGCGGCACAGAATTTCCCGACGCTTGCGCGTAAACCACCATGGCTTTGAGCTTGGCAATATCTTGTCTATCTGAGGCCACGGTGCGCAATATCACAGGGATCGTGTCTTCTTTTTCACGATATTGTGTCAACTCCACACCACTGAGCCCAGTTTGTAGTGACATGGCAATATCTTCACTCGACACACCGGCCCTGCGCGCTTTAGCTTGATCGATATTAATTTCCAGCTTCTTGATGGGTAGTCCCCAATCATCGCTTATCGCTTTTAAACCAGGGGTTTGCCGCATCTTGTCTTTAACCCGCTGCGCAATGGCCATCAGCTGTGCTTTATCTTCACCAAGCAAACGTATTTCAACCGGATTACTAATGGGTGAACCATTTTCAATCTTACGTTGTTTTAATAGCAGATCAGGGTACTGACTCAACGCATACTCTTCAATCTCAGTCATTACGGAGTCTATTAACTTATAGTCCGTTACAGAAACAATCATTAAGGCATAGTTAGAACTCGTTGGCTCAGGAGTATGTGTGAGCAAAAAGCGCGGACCGCCATTGCCGATATAACTCACCCACTTAGTGACACCTTGAGTACGCGCTTCATTAACTAAAAGGGCCTTATTCAGGTGTTGCTCAATATCTTCAACCATTGCTTGCGTGGTTTCTAAGCGAGTTCCAACGGGTAACTCTAATTCCACCTTAAAATAAGTGCGGTCGGAAGGAGGAAAGAACAACTTAGGAATAAACTGTAACCCCTCAATCGCCAGCACCAACATCAGCACGCTTGCCCCCACTGTTAGCCAGCGAAAGCGTAATAACTTGGCCAGCATCGCTCGATATAACACATATACCCAGCTACCAAACTCTTCTTGTTCAGTGCTATTCACGCGCACAAAGTACACACATAGCATTGGGATCATCGTCATAGCAAGCAACCAAGAGCAGAGCAGTGTGATAGTAACCACCTTAAATAGTGAGGCGGTATACTCCCCCGTCGCTGACTCGGCTAAAAAGATAGGTAAAAATGCGGCTCCAGTGGTCAAAGAGGAGACTAACAATGGGATCTTCAATTCCTGTGCCGAGTCAACCGCGGCTTCAATGGCCGCTTTGCCTTTTTCCATTTGCACCATGATGTTTTCCGACATCACAATGCCATTGTCCACCAGCATGCCAAGTGCAATGATCAGCGCAGCCAAAGAGATCTGATCGATGCTGATATCAAAAAATGACATCACTAGAATACCCAGCACCATACTCATAGGAATTAAACTGGCGACAATTAGTCCTGTACGTAACCCCAAACTAAATAGCATCACCACAGTCACAACTAAAATGGCTTGCACAAGGTTTGAGATAAAATCATTCACCTTCTGCTCTACTTCTTGCGGTAAAAACGACAACAACTGAAACTCAACACCTATCGGATATACGCTTTCCAAACGCTTTAGCGCTTGTTTCACTTGTTTGCCCAGCTCTAAATTATTGCCGCCTTTGCGCATTGAAATTGCGATAGTTAGGCCACGCTCGTCCCCAACTCTCACCTTAGACTTAGGAGGTTCAATATGATCACGATAGACCTTGGCAATATCCGACAACAAAATCACCTGTTCACTGCCGGGCACATTGATAATGGTATTGGCAATTTCGGATACAGACTCAAAGTTACCACTTGGTTCAACAACTAAGGTTTCATCACCCACATATAACGAGCCTCCAGGATTAACAATATTACGTGCGGCCAACTGCTGGCCCAAAATGCTCGCCGATAGCTCTAGCGCCGCTAACCGACTATTTTCAAATTCAATAAATACACGCTGCTCTTGCAGCCCATAAATATCTACCTTGGCGGCTTCGGGTAATCGCAATAAAGTGTCTCTCACTTGTTCAGCGACATCTTCCATTTCTCTGTAGCTGTAACCTTCAGCAGTTAAACCGATGACAATGCCAAATACGTCACCAAATTCATCATTCACAATGGGAGGGTGCGTACCATTGGGTAAGTCTGGCTCGATACTTTGAATTTTTCGGCGCAAATTGTCCCAAATGGGGCGCATTTCTTTGTAACTTTCTTTGATGTTAACACTGACAATCGACACACCTGTTTTGGATGTACTTGTGACAAAATCAAGCTCAGGTATTTGCTGCACGACTTTTTCAATTTGGTCTGTCACTAACTCCTCAACTCGCTGGGGACTGGCACCAGGAAAGTGGGTAACAACCTGCGCGGTTCGAATAATAAAGCCGGGATCGTAGTCTTTCGGCATTTTGTTAAAGGCCAATATGCCAAACAGCAACATGGCCGCAAAAATCACCCATGCCGTGCGGTCATTCTCAAGGGCTAAACGAGTAATATTCACTGTTCGCCTCCTGAGAATTTCACCATTTGACCGTCGGTCAGTTTACTCATGCCTGCCGATACCACATGTTCACCCACACTTACGCCGCTGTTGAGTTTAAATCCGAATTGCGTCATTTCACCGATTGTCACTGGGGTTTTAGTCACTTTCCCTTTACCTTCCCCCACCGACTTCACGGTCCACACATAATTACCACTGTCGTCTTTCATCACTGTTTTGATGGGTAGATAAATCGCTTTTTGCCCTGAGTCGGATAAACTTGAAAATACTTTGGCGGTCATGCCGGGTAAAATGTTATATCCTTGTGGAGGTGTCATACTGAGTGTGACTTCATAAGTCTTTGTGATCTCATTCGCTTTCGTGCTTACCTCAACAAACGCCAGTTCAAAGCGCTTGTCTTCAATAGCAGAGAATTCTGCGTAAACTTGCTTTGGTGTTTCTTTTGACACCGTGATCATCACACTCTCTGGTACATTCACCTTGATATTGACCGTTTTGATGTCTTGCAAGGTGGCAATGGGTTGCTTAGCTTGTACCTCTTCAAACTGCTCGATTTGCGTACGCGCAACCACCCCACTAAACGAGGCATGCAGCGTGGTGTATTCGAGGTTATTTTTAGCTGATGCGAGACTGTTTTTAGCACTGGCAAATTGCAGTTTTAGTTGGTCAAAATCGGCTTTGGAAATTGTGCCAGTTTTTAAAAGCTTCTCAGCTCTACCAAAATCAGCACTGGCTTTTTCGAATGACGCCTGCGCTTCATCTAATGCCAGCCTGTAATCGGTATCATCCAATACAGCTATGACATCTCCCCGATTAACTTCCTGCCCTTGCTTCACCAATAGCTTTTTCACCTCTCCCGGCACTTTAAAAGCCAACTCAGCGGTATTGGCCGCATCCACCACCCCCGGAAACTCTTGCACTGGCCCTTCGTGAAACAAGCTCACCGTTAATGTTCGAACAGGCCTTAGTTGCTGTTCAGTATCTTGTGATTGCTCACTGGGACTGCATGCGACAGTTAATAAACAGCTGAGTATTAAAATAAGATGATTGCGAACCATAACCATGATGTGCTCCTGCAAAGATGGCTTCAACGACAAAGCCTGTTTTAATAGTTGATAGATGTGTATCAGCAGTTGACCTAACGGTGAACTCGGTCAAATTTTAGTATGCTAAAAATATGGCACCGATAACTCTTTGATTCAAATAATTAACTATAAAACTTATGTGACGAACGTTTAGGGCGTGTTGATGTTTTAAGTATGATTTTCGTTCAATACAGGCTTTCAATAGCACAATGACTACTGCAAAAACACACTGCAAAGGCCAACACGCCCTAATACAGCCTAAGAACTAGCCAGTGAGTACTGGCTAGTCAGCAAAACGCTACACACCTTCAACCATCAGACGTGTATCTGGTAGGTAAGATAAATGAGGTACAGCCAAGTCAGGGCGTTCGACTCGGCTGATTGCATTTAACGCTGATGCAATGGCTCCTTCTTGCCAGCCCGGTAATGAAGATAACTGATCACCAATGACAAAAAAGTTTGGCTGTGTTGGCACGCTGCCTGCGGCATTCACTCGGCTTCCCTGGGCCAAGGTGTTAAAGTGCTGAACCGCATTGCCTGCTTGCTCTTCAACCGCATGCCACTGTGCCCAACCACCTTTAATATAAGGCATGTTTTGCCAGGCAATGGCCACGCCTTGCTCTAACCCTTCACCAAAGGCATTACCAAACTTCTTAGCACCAGCACGTGCTTTGTCGAGGCGCTCATCCACAGACAACTTACCCCACTCATAGGCCACTTTAGAGAAGTTATAAGCACCGGTGAGTACCCCTTTTTGGTCATGATAAGCACAAGATGGATACCAAATCTGCACAATGTCATCATCAGTCCAAGAAATCCCGCCAAAAATGGGGACCACCCCTACCTCAGAATCAGGCACCGTGAGTAATGGATCAGCGCATTGTGCGGTATTGCGCACTTTAACTTGACTGCCTTGCCATAAATAGCGGTCCGCTTGCCAACCCACCTTAGTTGTACAGGCTAAAAATTTATCTTGGTGCTCACCACCATCATCAAAAAACTGTGCACTATATACCGCTTGTAGCGACGCTTTGAACTTAGCGTCAAGTCCTGTACTACTGTTTGGATCTTGTAGTGACTCATCCAAAATTTCTTTTAAGAATGGGATGGCCATATTGATAAAACAGTAATCGGCATAATGTATATCAACCTCCGTGGTGCCCAGTTTGCTTACCGAAATCGCAAATTGTGCGCGGGATTCATCCCAGCGTATGTTTTTCACCGGGCTGTTCAAGTGCACTGTACCGCCGAGCGCCGCAACTTGCCGTGCAAAAGCATGTTGTACTTGGTCCATGCCTCCCACAGGCTGGAATAACGTTGCTTGCCATAGGAAATCAACAGGCTGGTAAAAACGCGTTTTATCCCAAAATTGCGATTCTAACAGACTATTAAAACTGAGCGGCTCCGCGGTCACCCCCGCTTGTACACCCGGTAATTCGGTATATCCTGCACGGGTTTTGCCATTTTCCATCCCCGCTTGCCCAGCACTGGTGACATACTTTCCATTGTCATCCAATTCACCAAAGCTGATCATCAGCTCTTTGAGCTGCGCCGCGCGTGTTGTTACATCACACTCTGCCACTTGGCATTCAGTGCTACGCACCAGCTGCTCAGCATTGTCAAACACCAGCTGTGCCAACCAACCCCGCGTGTTGTGATCCAAACGACGATAAACCAACGGCATACCATTAAAGCTGTCTTTCATTTGTACTAGGTTGGATTCGCTATTCATTACGTATACTTCAACATCAACGCCAAACTCTTTTAAATAAGACAGCAAACGCTTATGGCTTGATGGAATACGACCAGGGCCTGCATTCAGGTATGGCTGACTGTCACCTAAAGGCTGTTGAAAACGGACCACTTGTGTTTGACCCGGCTTGGAGTTGAACAGTTGACTATCTTGGTCTTCTGTCAAGGTATCACCCGTTCGAAGGCTTAAACAACGCCCGCCAGTGCGGTTTTGCGCTTCAAGTAAAGTGACCTCCATACCTGTTTTTTGCTGCAATAATTCATATGCTGCAGTTAATCCAGATACACCCGCGCCAACAATAATGGCTTTTTTTCCTGTAAATTTACCAGTGGTTAGTTTCACAGGGCCCGGTGTGACTTGAAGTTGCTGGTTAGTCGCGTTATCCAGTGCCGCGTGTGCTTTTGCTTTGGGGTGAGCATTTAAAAACTTTGCCCGAGATTGGTGGTTATCCATGATATTCCTCCTAGAAATGTAGGCCGGACAGTTCCGACATACAATCGCGCGCATTGCGATCCATCTAAAACTAGCTGAGTAATTCCAAAATGCGAATTACACCATCTTACTTTAGCTGGCAGCTTTTCTAGGAAGGTTGAGGATTGTTATCTTAATATCTGCCGTATTTTCCCTGCGCCCTCATAAAACTCTACTTGCGCATATGCACCGTTAAATAACGTCAGATTGGGTGGTAAATGACCAATATCAACATCATAAATTACGGGAATTGGCAGCTCAGCTATAACATCTAATAGCGCTTGTTCGCCGCTAAGCCCTTGTGCACTGGCCTCACTCACTGCATTGCGCCCAATCAGCAAGCCATTTACTTGTGACAGCACACCTTTTAGCTTCAAGCTCAGCAAAGCACGCTTTAACGCCGTAGGGAGTAACTCTGCATTTTCTAAATACAAAATAATACCGTCATCAATGTAGCGTTGCTTCAGCGCTTCCCAATCAAAGTACGGTGTGCCTATCAAATACTGCAAAGTATCTAAACACCCTCCTATCAAGCGCCCAGCCATTTGTATATTGCTTTGTTTTGCTACGGCTTTCCATTGCGTCGCTTCTGTCAGGTTTAGGGTTGTATTTGGGTTTTGTGCGAACGACTCTCCGTGTAATTGATAATGTTCAGACGAATGTTGCACAAAGTCATAACCAAACTGAGCGCGCTGTAGATGCTGCGATGTTTGCTGTGTCAGTGGCTCTGATTCACGTGAGTGTAATTGCATTAAATTAGCACAGTGGGCCGTTGACCAACCCAGTCGGTTCGTTAAGCACGTCGCGAGCGTACTGACATCAGAAAAGCCAAATAACCACTTGGGTTTTGCTGTTTTCAGACGCTCAAAATCTAATAAAGGCAAAAGTTCCATAGTAAAATCACCACCCCATGGTGGTGCAATGGCATCAATGCTGTCGTCACATAAAAATGCCATCAACTCTGTTGCTCGCTCTTCTTTGCTGGCACTTACATGTAAGGTATTTTCACGCAGGCATTGGCCTTCAATTACTTCAAAACCCTGATTGTGTAGGCTTGTCAGCACACCCTCCAATCTAGAATGGCATGACGCATCAACACCAGCTGAAAATGCAGTAACGGCGATTTTACTACCTGGTTGTAACTTCGTGGGGTAAACAATTTGCTTCACAGAGAGTATGGTTCCTTAATAATTTGGGCAATGTCATTCTTTTTGAGGCGTAGCTTTGTCATTCTTCTTGTTTAAAATTCAATAAGCCTCATACATAACCTTATAACAATACATCCTCGCCCCCTACAGAAAATAACACTTTTATACAAAATACGATTACCCTTTCCAGAAAAAGATTAAAGCAATTGATATTAAAGAACTTTATGGAGTAGGTGAGTCTTACACGATGTAGAGTTAAAAACTGTAAGTAATACATTGGTTAAGATTTAATTCATTTTTACAGCAGTACTGTTTGTACGCACTCAGATGTAAACACTCGACTAGAGCGCGAAACAAAAACTTTAAAAGGAATTTCTTATGAAATTAAATATATATAAATCAATCTTTGTCACGATCGGTGCCGTTGCCTCATTTTTCTCGCAAGCACAAACCAACTTACAAGACATACAATTCAAAGACGATGAATTTAAGGCCTGTGTTTTAGATCAGGCGTACTGGAAAAAATACCAAACAACTGATGATGTGACTTCGCTACGCTGCGCACATAATTCAATAAGCAACGCCGATGAAATCACGCTATTTCCTAATTTGCAAAACTTAACGCTACAACAAGGTAGCCTAACCAACATCGACCTGAGTCAATCACGAAAACTGGAAACGCTCAGTCTATCCAATATGCCTATAGATAGCTTAGACCTTCAGCATAACCCTAAGCTCAATATGTTACGCGTTATAGGCACAAATGTGAGCGAGCTAGATACCTCTCATAACCCTGAGTTAGAATATTTACAGGTTCATCACAATAACCTTTCATACTTAGACATCAGCCACTTAAGTCAACTCAAGAGCTTGTCTGCGAGTTATAATCAGCTTACTCATTTGTCGCTAGGCACGCACCCAAAGTTGACCACCGTCTATCTCAATCATAATGCGTTAAGCTACTTAACTATGTACAAGTTGCCTCATGTTGAATACTTAAATATCAGTAACAATAACTTTGCCACACTAGAAGTTTTGCACAACAAGCAACTTCATATTCTCCATGTTGAGCAAAACCCGTTAACACCAAACGCAAAGCAACACTTAAGCACGATGAGCCAACTAAGAAACTTCTATCTATTTGATTAAAAAAGACTCATGCCCAGTGTTAGTAAAGCACAATAGCATTGGGCTAACGCCATTTTTTGTTCAAGCTTTGCTTATTTGTTCTTAATATTATTTTATACCCTAAAATGATGACGCTTTAGCAAATTACAGACACAAAAAAAACCCTAACATCAAACTGTTAGGGTTTTTCTATAAAGCGTTTAGTGCTTAGGAGGTGATGTTTATCACATCATGCCGCCCATATAGCACTTAAGTTTTTGTTTTATTTAAATTATTCATATGGGGAAAAGTGACGATATCCCACTTTATACCCCCAGGGTGAAATAAAGGATAAATTTTTATTTTTCATTTAGTTACCTATATCAATAAAGCGCCAGCCGAGCTTTTTGCATGCTTTCACAATTAAATTATTATGTTTTCATTTTACCGCTGAAAGAATATCATCCAAACCCGAGTTATAATCGTGCGAGAAATTCGCGTACTTCTTCATTTTTAGAAGAGGTGGAATATTGCAATCTTCTAATAACAATGGAAGAACTTGAATGCGCCCACTTTCTATTTCATCCCAATATTTAGTATGCCATTCTCGCTCAACCCACTCAGACTTAACCGAGTTTTCAGACAATACGACAACTATGAAATCAGCGTCATCAAGACCTGATTCAATCCTTTGTGGTATTGAGTCCCCAACTTTTATTTCCCACTCATCTAACCATGGTGAATGACCAAAGTGAGTTAAATCCGCACAAAATTTTCTTACAAACTCTTTATCCTTTGATGAGTGTGAAACAAAAATATTCCTACCCTCATCATTCACTCTATAGCGAGCATCCATCATTCTCTCGTAAAGTTCATTTTCAACCCAAAGAAGTTCTGTAAATTCATATACATCAGGTAAGTCTTTGTTTTGAAGGCCCCAACCATGCAATTTATCCCTTAGCTCCAATCTTCTCCTTCTCAAATCTTCAGTTGTAGCAGGAGCTAAGTACCTATGAGGAATCTCTATGTACCCCCTACATTCCGAAAGTGAACCGAAGTATACAATCGCATATTCATCACAAGAAATATCATCTGAACCTTCATCCCATTCACAATTATTTTCAGACTCAAAACCGTCATCATCATAATTACCAATTCGCCCTTTGTGGGGGCCAGCAATAATCAACACTGTACCAAACAATAATTCACTCATCATTTCCTTTGAAAACATAACGGCTTACTCTTTACCAAAATAGTGTTTAAACACGCCAAAACAGCCATATTTTTTACCTTACATAATGCCGATATACAAACAAATTGTAAATAAAGGGTTACTCACCACAGAGGTAAAGGGTCAAAAGGATGCTCGAACGCCTCGACGGAGCTTAGAACAAATCCACTATCCTGAAGGTACATTACAAAGCAGTCGCTCTCTTTTGCGCTCTAAAAACAACACATGGGCGTAAAATCGATACCCCACTTTATACCCCTAAAATGATGCGCTTTAGCAAATTTCAGACACAAAAAAACCCTAACATCAAACTGTTAGGGTTTTTTCTAAAAAGCGTTTAGTGCTTAGGAGGTGATGTTTATCACATCATGCCGCCCATACCACCCATGCCGCCCATGCCGCCCATATCAGGTGCAGCTGGCTCATCTTTAGGTAGTTCAGCAACCATTGCTTCTGTTGTGATCATCAAACCAGCAACCGATGCTGCATACTGCAGTGCAGAACGCGTTACTTTAGTTGGGTCAAGAATACCCATTTCGATCATGTCGTTGTACTCACCGTTTGCCGCGTTGTAACCATAGTTACCTTCGCCTGCTTTAACGTTGTTAACAACTACAGATGCTTCGTCACCCGCGTTTGATACGATTTGGCGAAGTGGTGCTTCCATGGCGCGAAGTGCAACTTTAATACCGTGGTTTTGGTCTTCGTTATCACCTAGTAGCTCAACAAGTTTGTTCGCTACACGTACAAGTGCAACACCACCGCCCGGTACTACGCCTTCTTCAACCGCTGCGCGAGTTGCGTGTAGTGCATCTTCTACGCGGTCTTTTTTCTCTTTCATTTCAACTTCAGTAGCTGCGCCTACTTTGATTACTGCAACACCGCCAGCAAGTTTTGCCATACGCTCTTGTAGTTTTTCTTTATCGTAGTCTGACGTTGCTTCTTCGATTTGTGCTTTGATCTGTGCAACACGGCCATCAATACCTGCTTGCTCGCCAGCACCATCAATGATGGTTGTATCGTCTTTAGTGATCACAACGCGCTTAGCTGTACCTAGGTCTTCTAATGTTGCTTTTTCAAGCTCTAGGCCAATCTCTTCAGAGATCACAGTACCGCCAGTTAGGATAGCGATGTCTTGTAGCATTGCTTTACGACGGTCGCCAAAACCAGGGGCTTTAACCGCAGCCACTTTAACAATACCGCGCATGTTGTTTACAACAAGCGTTGCCAGTGCTTCACCTTCAAGGTCTTCAGCAATGATAAGTAATGGCTTGCTAGTTTTAGCAACGGCTTCTAACGTAGGTAGCAATTCACGGATGTTTGAGACTTTTTTATCTACAAGTAGGATATGTGGGTTATCTAGTTCAACCGCACCTTTTTCAGCGTTGTTGATGAAATAAGGTGATAGGTAACCACGGTCAAACTGCATACCTTCAACAACATCAAGTTCGTTCTCTAGTGATTGACCTTCCTCAACAGTAATAACGCCTGACTCACGGCCTACTTTTTCCATTGCGTTTGCAATGATGTCACCAATTTCGCTGTCAGAGTTAGCTGAGATAGTACCAACCTGTGCAATTGCTTTAGTGTCAGCACAAGGTACTGATAGCTCTTTTAGTTCAGCTACCGCTGCTGCAACGGCTTTATCAATACCACGCTTAAGGTCCATTGGGTTCATACCCGCTGCAACCGCTTTTAAGCCTTCGTTTACGATAGATTGTGCAAGTACTGTCGCCGTTGTAGTACCGTCACCCGCAGCGTCATTTGCTTTAGACGCTACTTCTTTAACCATTTGTGCGCCCATGTTTTCAAACTTGTCTTCAAGCTCGATTTCTTTAGCGACAGAAACACCATCTTTAGTGATCACAGGTGCGCCAAACGACTTGTCTAAAACAACGTTGCGGCCTTTAGGGCCCAATGTTACGCGTACTGCGTTTGCTAAAATGTTTACGCCCGCTAGCATTTTTGTACGAGCATCGTTTGCAAATAAAACTTCTTTTGCTGCCATGATAAAAATTCCTATTAAATTTGGTTAGTTTGAAAAATGAAAAGTAGGATTAGCCTACAATGCCCAAAATGTTATCTTCACGCATGATCAGGTACTCTTGACCTTCGATCTTTTCAGTTTTTTCAACGTAAGAGCCAAATAGCACGGTGTCGCCTGCTTTTACTTCAAGCGCTATTACTTCACCATTGTCTAGCACGCGGCCATTACCTACAGCGATAACTTCACCACGAGTTGACTTTTCTGCGGCAGAGCCAGTTAATACAATACCGCCAGCAGATTTTGTTTCTTCTTCAAGACGCTTGATGATTACGCGATCATGTAAAGGACGAATGTTCATTAGTTATGTTCTCCTAACAGTTTCTGAACAACTACAGAAAAATACTTATAAATTCAGTTGCCTTCATTTATGGGGATGGCACTTTAAAAACCCAAGTAAAAAAGTGAAAATTTTTTAATCTTTTCGCTCAAATTCACCTTCAATGGTGCTAGATGATGTAGGTCGGCTATTTTCACGCGAAGTACCCTGCTGTTCAAATTGTTCAAACGTGTGATGTGAGCTTTTAAACGTGGTGTGTTGCTGGTGCATATTCGATTGCATTTTTACCGCCACTTGACTGATAAGCAGCTTTGCTAGACGCCCTCGAATGGCGGGTGTGAGCAACATAAAACCAATTGCATCAGTCATGATCCCTGGCGTCATCAACATCACGCCTGCAATAATCACACAAAGCCCTGAAAACAATTCACTTGCAGGCATTTGCCCTTGTGCCATTTGCCCTTGTACATTGGTATACGCACTCAACCCCTGTTGTTTCACTAATTTTGCACCGAGCACTGCGGTTAACACGACCAATGCGATGGTTGCAAACCCACCAATAATATCGCTGACTTGAATAAGCAGTGCGATCTCAATAATGGGCACCACAATGAATAGTACAAATAAAATTCGAAACATAATTTCTCCTAATTTAATGAAACTTAAGTATGGGTTACTCGGTCTCATTTCAAGCCTTGTATTACTTAGCCCAATTTGACCCTTAGTTTTTCTTTAATCTATAGACACTTGGGCTCTAAGAAGGTTTGAGCTACTATGGCAAAAGTTTATTTATTCGATAATGGACATAAGCATGACACCCCAATATAAGTTGGTCATGAGCACCTGTGAGACAAAAGAAGAGGCGCAAACGCTAGCACACCACTTAATCAAGTTAAAACTTGCAGCATGTATCAATATTTTACCGGGCGTAGAGTCAGTTTATATGTGGCAAGGTGAGGTTGTGCAACAAACTGAATTTAAATTACTGATTAAAACAAAGTCAGACAAAATTAACGGAGTGATCCAAGAGATAAAGGAAGTACATAGTTACGATGTACCTGAAATTCAGGTCGTTGATATCTCTGGCGGCAACTTGGCTTACTTTAACTGGATGGACGAGGTACTTAATTAATGCGCACGCTGCTGTTTATTTTTTCATTACTCTGGTTATTACCAGCTCATGCAAACAACGACATTCTTGACAGCCTACTTGAACCAAAACAAAGTACATTCTTGCCTGTAAATGAAGCGTTTAAGTTCGACTTTGACCAACAGGGCAATATTTTATTTACTGGTTGGGATATTAAGCCAGGCTACTACTTATATAAGAAGAAACTCGAGATCATCGCCAAAAATGCCGACATCAAAGTGCCTGAATACGCTAAAGGCAAAATGATTGAAGATGAGTTTTTTGGTCAAACAGAGGTGTACTTTAAGTCATTTTCTGTGGTGTCTAAACTCAGCAATATCGGCGAAGATGCCGTTGTGAAGATACGCTATCAAGGTTGTGCCGAAGCAGGCTTATGTTATCCACCAGAAGTGATAACGCTCCCTTTAAGCCCTTTAGCCATGGTCGATGACGCAAAAAGCACTCCTATAACCGCAAGCCAAGAGTCATCTGCCAAAGTAGACGAACCAAGCGCTTCACTTTCGTTTACAGAGCAACTTGCTCAACAAAGTTTACTGACCAACTTAGCCATTTTCTTTATGGTCGGGGTGGGGCTAGCATTTACGCCCTGTGTATTCCCAATGTTTCCCATTCTATCTAGCTTGATCGCAGGTCAGCAAGGTTTGTCTACCAAAAAAGCGTTTAGTTTGTCGTTTGTATATGTGCAAGGAATGGCTGTTACTTACGCGCTATTGGGCTTAGTTGTGGCCGCTTTAGGTGGACAAGTACAAGGTTATATTCAGCACCCAGCCGTGCTTATCAGCTTTAGTTTATTATTCGTATTACTCGCTATGTCGATGTTTGGCTGGTACGAAATTAAATTACCCAGTGGACTGATGAACCGCTTAACCGCCATGAGCAATCAGCAAAAAGGCGGTAATTATGCTGGTGTATTTGCGATGGGCGTACTGTCAGGTCTAATTGCATCACCTTGTACTACCGCACCACTATCGGCCGCATTACTCTACGTCGCACAAACTGGTGATTACTTTATTGGTGGCATTACTTTATACGCTTTGAGCTTGGGTATGGGATTACCACTTCTACTACTTGGTACATCTGGTGGTAAGTTACTACCAAAAGCAGGGCCTTGGATGGAACAAGTTAAAACGCTCTTTGGTTTTATCATGCTCGTGGTGCCGCTTATTTTACTTGAGCGAATTGTCGATTTTGATACTATTTTATGGCTAAGCTGTGCCCTAATGCTTGCTACTGCCCTGTATATGCATCATTGGCAAAGCCAACAAGCTGCTAGTAAATTTAAAACACTCCTTTGGGCTGCATCGAGTATTTTACTGGTCAGTTCATTAATGTTAGGTAAGCAGCTCATTTGGCCAAGTAAAACAATCAACATCTCTTCACAAGCGCAAGGGGAGAAAAAGTTCCAACTCGTTGATGACCTTGATGAGTTAGAGGCCGCCATCGAAAAAGCGAATGATAATGGCCAAATTCCGATCGTCGACTTATATGCCGATTGGTGCGTTGCGTGTAAAGAGTTTGAAAAATACACATTTTTTGAGCCATCTGTACAGAAACAGTTTCAGAATTTCTCGTTGTTAAAGTTAGATTTGACGCAAAATGACGAGAAAAGTATAGAAATCATGAAAAAATTCAACGTTTTTGGCTTACCTACTATGTTGTTCTTTGGTAAACAAGGAGAAGAACTTGCTGAACTCAGGATTACTGGGTTTATGGGCCCTAAAGCCTTCACTGAGCACTTAGAGAAAGTGCAAAAAGCAGTACAATAACGTCATTTTTAACCATTCCGGCCCAATGTGGCCGGAACTTTTCTTCTGATTAGACCAGTATTTTGCTGCTATTTTCCCCGAAATATCTATAATACTCAGCTAAAGTGAGAAAAAGTTGCTATTTCAGCTTTAACAGCTTAAGTTAGAGTCATCTACTACCAAACATACTGTTTGTTTTCTTATTTAAGGGAATTTCACGGATTATGAGCGCAAAGTTAAAGATTTTAGTCTTAAATGGTCCAAACCTTAATATGCTTGGTTGCCGTGAACCAGAAACGTATGGAACACAAACATTGGCAGACTTAATCGACTTGTTAAATGAGCAAGCGAAACAGTTAGGTGTCTCTCTCTCACATTTACAAAGCAATAGCGAAGCAGAGCTTATTGGCGCAATCCATGATGCTTGGCAACACATTGATGCCATCATCATCAACCCTGCGGCATTTACACATACCAGTGTGGCTCTAAGAGATGCTTTGCTAAGCGTGAATATACCTTTTTATGAAGTGCATATAAGTAATGTGTATGCACGAGAGCCATTTCGCCAAAAGTCGTATTTTTCAGACGTGGCGCAAGGCGTGATATGCGGATTAGGGGCAATGGGCTATCAAGCAGCACTCAACGCTGCGGTCAGTCGATTGCACAATAGAAAATAAAACAAATTTAAACTAACAGGCGGGTCATTATGGATATTCGCAAGATTAAAAAACTTATCGAATTAGTAGAAGAATCTGGTATTGCTGAACTAGAAATCACCGAAGGTGAAGAATCAGTACGTATCAATCGTTATAGCAATGCACCAGTAGTTGCACAGCCTCAGCAGTTTGCAGCGGCTCCAGCACCTGCGGCAGCGCCGGCTCCTGCGGCACCAGCGGCTGAAACAGCAGCAGCTCCGGCAGCACCAACAGGTCATCAAGTACTTTCTCCAATGGTTGGTACATTCTACGCAGCAGCGTCTCCTGAGGCACCAGCTTATGTTGAAGTGGGTAAATCTGTGCAGGTAGGCGATGTACTGTGTATCGTTGAAGCAATGAAAATGATGAACCAAATTGAAGCGGATAAAGCAGGTGTTATCAAAGCTATCTTAGTTGAGAATGGTGAGCCAGTAGAGTTCGACCAACCGCTATTCATTATTGAATAATTACGCAATAGAAGGCAAATGCTATGTTAGACAAAGTAGTCATTGCGAACCGAGGTGAAATTGCACTTCGCGTATTGCGTGCCTGTAAGGAGCTTGGCATTAAGACTGTTGCGGTTCATTCGACCGCAGACCGTGATCTTAAGCACGTATTACTTGCAGACGAAACAATTTGTATCGGTAAGCCACCAGCTTCAGAAAGTTACTTAGATATTCCACGTATTATCGCAGCAGCAGAGGTAACCGATGCAGTTGCTATTCACCCAGGATACGGTTTTTTATCTGAAAACGCAGACTTTGCTGATCAAGTTGAGCAAAGTGGCTTTATCTTCATTGGCCCTAAGGGCGATACTATTCGCTTAATGGGTGATAAAGTTTCAGCAATCGAAGCGATGCGTAAAGCTGGCGTGCCTTGTGTACCAGGTTCAGATGGTCCACTGACAGACGATAACGAGCGTAATGTTCAAATCGCAAAGCGTATCGGTTACCCAGTGATCATTAAAGCTGCCGGTGGCGGTGGTGGTCGTGGTATGCGCGTTGTGCGCAGTGAAGCTGAGCTTGTTGATTCAATCGCCCTTACGCAACAAGAAGCAAAACAGTTCTTTGGTAATGGCATGGTTTACATGGAAAAATTCCTAGAAAACCCACGCCATATTGAAGTGCAAGTACTTGCTGACGGCCAAGGTAATGCAATCCATTTAGGTGAACGTGACTGTTCAATGCAACGTCGCCACCAAAAAGTGGTAGAAGAAGCGCCGGCTCCAGGTATTACCGCCGAAATGCGTAAATTCATCGGTGATCGTTGTACGCGCGCATGTATCGAAATTGGTTACCGTGGTGCTGGTACGTTTGAGTTCTTATATGAAAACGGTGAATTCTACTTTATTGAAATGAATACCCGTATTCAGGTAGAGCACCCTGTGACAGAAATGGTTACTGGTGTTGATCTAATCAAAGAACAATTAAAAATTGCAGCAGGCCAACCATTGTCTATTACACAAGATGATGTTGTGATCCGTGGCCACGCAATTGAGTGTCGTATCAATGCTGAAGACCCAGATACTTTCATTCCATCACCGGGTAAAATCACACGATTCCACCCTGCTGGCGGTTTAGGTATTCGCTGGGATAGTCACATTTATGCGGACTACTCTGTACCACCGCATTATGACTCCATGATAGGTAAACTAATCACCTATGGTGAAAACCGTGATGTGGCGATTGCCCGCGCACGCAATGCGCTCAATGAATTGGTGATAGATGGCATCAAAACAAACACGCCACTACACAAAAAGATTTTAGCGGATGAAAATTTCCAAAATGGAGGCACGAACATCCACTATTTAGAGAAAAAGTTAGGTTTATAACCATTCTCTTAAGAAAGCCGACAGTTGTCGGCTTTCTTTATTCCTATAACAAAAACATCATAATGTGTTATGGATATGGAATGTAATTGACGCAAAATTAACCATTTGATTTACAGATAGTTAAATTTATAGATTTTGCTAGTGACAAGGCTTTTAAAAGTTTTTATACTGCTTCCCGCTTACTGACACAAAGTAAGTAAACACTTAACACTCACATCCGTGAGAGTTATAAATGGCCCCTTAGCTCAGTTGGTTAGAGCACACGACTCATAATCGTTAGGTCCCCAGTTCAAGTCTGGGAGGGGCCACCATTTTTCCCCTTTGAAACAACCAAGATTCAGTAACTTATAAAGCATCGGTTATTTGAAATCGTATTTCGATTATTAGTGTCAAAGCAGTGCCAAAAAAGTGCCAAAAAAGTGCCAAAAAAGTGCCAAAGCAGCCATAAAAAAACCGCGATAAACGCGGCTTTTACAAATGCTCTTCTATCAAGCTGTACTGGCAACTTTATATTCTTTAGCCTCTCTTACCAGGAAAAGTATAGAAAATAGCTGTAACGCTAAAACAAAGCGCTTCATTGTTGAAAAGTTGTGCCAGCATTTTTTAAGTATTTCCTACCCTATAGCAATTATGTAACTCGTGTTATAGATACTTTTTCAACCAATTAACCAGCTCTTTATTGGCTTCTTATTTGTGTTTTGTCAGCCCGTAGTTGTCGTTGGGATATAGCACCAGTTTACGTGGGGCATTATGTTTTCTTTCATTTTACGCCACACAAATGCCATAGCGCGGTAAAACAACATCAATGATGCTCAAACGATGCTGCTTAGCTGCATCATGAAAAAGCTTCCAATCAGATGATAAAAACGAGTGAGAAAATTCGTATTCATCTTCATCGCAATCATGAAGTTCCGTGCCCAGTGCTGCGTGTTTCCAAGAACCTTTACCTTTGGCAATATATGTTAGCTGATAACCACCTACATCAAACTCATCTCTTGCGATGGCTTCTAACCATAGTGCGAGACGCTCTTCTGCGCAGTCCATATCAAAGTTTCTGAAACAAGTACTGAATTTTTCTTTGAGGCCATTGCTCAGGCCTAGTTGAGGCTTATCGAGATAGCGTTGATACACTTTGCATAGCTCGTTCGCTGCTTCCAAAAAATCGATGGGGTTGTTGCGTTCAATGTGCACCCCAAGCCCATTAATATAACTCCAATGTTGATGCGGTAAGTCTGGGTTAGACAAAGCTTGACCATGCCCTAAGCTTGGCAACTCATCTTGCACTATATTTTTAAAGTAATTGGCCACTTTTTCAGTCCAATGAACGTCAATTTGACCATTGTGATCTTTAATATCTCTAACATTGTTGATTTCATGCTGCACCCCCGCAAACCCTTGATGGCCCCAAGTATCAATAAAAACGTGTGATGTGATACCGAGGCGATGCAGTGCATAAGGCCTATGTTTGTCTGCAATACATTCACTGACCATATCTTTGGCTACAAATGAGTTGGGTTTACACACTAATTTATGAATAAATCGGCCCGATGCGTGACTGCCTGCGGGTAAACCAGCGTTACCAGGTAGAAAATGAAACGGCACCCAAACTTGTCGATTTTTGAGACTTTGTAAGTTCCTATAATCCAACATTTTGTGGGCCGTCGTGATGCGCTCGTAGGCTGCACCATTATCGAACCTGATTTGCCCTTCGTTGGTTGCATCATCAACATATTGAGAAGCATGCGCAATGACTTGTGCTTGTTCGTTACTGAATCCTGCGGCTTTAGCAACAACCCAAGTCATTGCAAAGTGAAGATCTATTTGCATTAACAGTCCTTATTTAAACTTATGCTGCACTATCTTTTAAATAAATAGATAGTGTTGAATAACGGTATTATCCATGTGAATAGTTGACTTTAAAAGGACATTACTGAGAATTTATCCGCGCTTTTTAAACGCCCTACGTACAATTTACCATTCTGGACTAGACTTAGCAGAGCATAACTTCTCTTTTTACGGCGTTTGATTGTATAAGTGACAGTTGTATATCAACTCAGAGCAATGAGCCTTGCACTATGAAAGTTTTATACTCGATTAATATTAAGCTTTGGCTTAGCGTACTCGCTGCGATGGTGCTCGTGCTTTTTTCTGTCGGCATCACTTTGCATACTTATTACGCTCAGCTAGACACACTGCTAGCAAGCAGCAAGGCCATATTAAAGCGTGAGCTCCCCGCGTTAAAAGTAGAGATAGAGCAAGAAATACTATCCAACCGACTAGACAACATACAAGTAGCCATTAACACCAAAATGAACACTGACAGTTATCAAAATGTATCAGTCATCGCACCAAACGGTCATGTGATTGCAGACGCCTTTCCTGAACAAATTTCGCTTCACTATACACAGGTAGATAAGCATATTAGCGCAAGTACAATCCAACATATTTTGGCATCAAAACAAACATTCATTGATTATAACGATGTAACGCATAGCTATTATGCTTATGCTCCCTTACAAAATGATCAGAATAATTTAGGCGTACTATTTGCTAAATATAACGTCCACCCAGAAGTACAAAGCCTGATCGATACTACTTTGACCAGAAGCGCGATTGTTGCGCTATTGATCTTGCTACCACTCACTTGTATTGCACTATTTGCCTATATTTTTCTTCACAAGCCAATACAACAATTGATTTTTGTAGGGCAAAAGTTACAGAATTTGGAATTTGATCATAGGGTAAAGATTAAAGGCAGTGGCGAGCTTAAAATGCTCGCCGACAGCGTTAACAGCATGGCCGATAACCTCCAAGAAAAAGTTGCCGCACAAAAAGCGGCTGAGCAATATGCACTGACTAAGCACAATTTACTTGAAAGCATATTTGAAGCTTTACCCGATCTTTTTTTTGTTGTTGATGGCGAAGATAACATCATTGAGTTTCACAGTGGCAATCATGCGGACTTGTACGTGCGAGAAAGCCAGCTTATTGGTAATAATTTGCCTGGGCTATTGCCACGAGATATCGCAAAGCGATTTAAGTATGCCATTGCTGAAGCACGAAGAAATCAGTGCCTCTCTCATATAGAGTATCCACTACCAATCAATGGTCAGACCAAATTCTTTGAAGCTAGACTCTCAGTGATGCCTTTGTCTGAAAACATTGTCATTGTTGTCAGAGATATCACCCATAGAAAGCAACAAGAAGACATGATTTTTCACCATGCTTTTTTTGACGCACTAACCAATTTACCCAATCGATTCTTAGTTATGGAGCGCCTGACTCAGCACATAAAAGAAGCGACTCGCAACAACTCAAACATAGCGGTGATGTTTATCGATCTAGATGATTTTAAAAAAGTGAATGATTCTCTCGGGCATGATGCCGGTGATAAATTGCTGATTGCGTGCGCCAAAAGACTGCAAACACTTTTACGATTAGAGGACACGGTTGGTCGTTTAGGTGGCGATGAGTTTGTTGTGCTATTGGGCAATATCCATAATTTAGAAGATGTAGAACCGATTGCAGCCAACTTGGTAAAAAAGTTTCAAACTCCACTAAAAATAGATAATCGAGAATTTTGTATCTCTTTGAGTCTAGGCATTGCACTTTATCCGCTTGATGGCACCACACCTAGTGAATTATTACGTAAAGCTGATTCTGCAATGTATCACTCAAAACAACAAGGTCGTAATACCTACTCATTCTTTACAGAGCAGATGGGACAAGATCTATCTCGACGACTTGAATTAGAAGAGCACCTTAGAAAAGCATTACACCAAGATGAATTTGAAGTTTACTATCAACCTCAGTTTTGCTTGAAAACAAATGAGCTTATTGGCGCTGAAGCATTGCTGAGGTGGCACAATAGTGAGTTGGGGTTTGTGCCACCTGACGAATTTATTCCTCTCGCAGAAAGTACTGGTGAAATCATTGAGATAGGTAAATTTGTACTTCAAACAGCCACACAGCAAGCTAAAAAGTGGCATACACTATTAAACAAACCTTTCAAAATAGCAGTAAACCTGTCACCTAGGCAGTTCAAGGACCATAATCTCATTAAGGATATTGAAATATACCTCGAGCAATCAAATATTCCCGCATCATTATTGGAATTAGAAATTACAGAAGGCGTTTTACTCTCTGGTGACGAAGACGTAAAAGATGCCTTAAATAATTTGCATCAGCTCGGTTTAGTCATATCGATGGATGATTTTGGTACGGGCTACTCATCACTCAACTACTTACGACAGTACCCTTTTGATATTTTAAAAATCGATCAGAGTTTTGTGAATGATTTAATGATTAACGGCGAGGCCAGCGAATTGGTTAATTCAATCATTTCAATGTCTCACACACTCGGCATTAAGGTTGTTGCAGAAGGCATAGAAACATTATCACAGCTAAAGGTATTAGAGCGCTTTCGTTGCGATATAGGACAAGGCTATTTACTGGGTAAACCCATGCCATACCATGAGTTTGAAAGCTGGGTGGGCATGGCCAGCACAGGATAAATTTGGCGTAAAAAAGCAACCCACATAACGCATTTTTGGAATAACTTTTCTCTAATATAAGACTATTAAAAAGAATGTGTTAGTATTGCCTTGCAAGGGGAAGGGCAAGAACAATGAATATAGATCGATTGATTAACAAAGCAAAACTAGTGTGTGAAAACAGGGGCGCACGATTTACGCCTATCCGAGAGAAAGTATTTCGCTTGATGGCCACCAAAAAAGGTGGCGTGGGCGCGTATGATTTACTTGAAGAGTTAAAAGTCACCGAATCGGCTGCTAAACCGGCTACCATTTATCGAGCTTTGGATTTTTTATCCGAGCTTGGCTTTATTCATAAAATTGAAAGTACGAATTCTTTCATGCTGTGTCACCATTTTGACCATATTCATCCTGTTCAACTGCTGATCTGTGATAAATGTGGTAATGTCGACGAGTTGCACTCTGATGCTATTTCTCACGAATTAAATAACTTAGCCGCAGAAAAAGGCTTTACCGTCAGTGCGCAAACAGTAGAAGCGCATGGTCGATGTGAAAAATGCAAAGAGTAAGTGCATCTCATGCGAAAGCACACTACACTAAAATTCTGTCTCTAAATTAATATGGAGTTAAGGGAAGTCATATGAAAGTAGAGTTTATAAACCCCTTTTTGTCATCACTGATAAATGTATTGGCAACTATGGCACAAACGGAATTAACGCCAGGTAAACCTAAAATAAAGAAAGATGAAGTTGCTCAAGGGGATGTATCAGGCTTGATAGGTATGGTTGGGCCGCAAACAAAAGGCTCATTCTCTATTACTTTTGATGAAAGCCTAGCGCTTACCATAATGGAACGAATGCTGGGTGAAAGACCCGATTCAATTAATGAAGAGGTCACTGATATGGTTGGTGAAATTACCAACATGGTTACGGGTGGCGCAAAAAATTTATTGGGTGAAAAAGGTTATGAGTTTGAAATGGCTACACCCATTGTTGTGTCAGGAAAAAACCACACCATTACACATAAATGCGATGGTGCAAAAATCATCATGCCATTTACTTCAGATGATGGTAACGCCAACATAGAAGTCAGCTTTGATACCCTTTAAAGCTCTGTACGCCTGCCTCAATATAGCCATGAGTTACATGGCTTCACCTTGCAATGTCACTATCACGGTGCGATGTGATGCATAGTCACGATGTTCGCATAAATATAACCCTTGCCATGTCCCCCAGTTTAATCGGCCATCAGTAATTGGAATACTCTGGCTATTTCCGATCAAAGTGGATTTGATATGTGCAGGCATATCATCCGGCCCTTCATAAGTATGAACGTAATAGGGAGCATTTTCCGGTGCCAACACATTAAAGTGACTTTCCATATCCTGTCTGACTGAAGGGTCAGCATTTTCGTTAATAGCCAATGAAGCTGAAGTATGTTGAATGAAGATGTGTAGCAAACCGACCTTAACTTCTCTGAGCTCTGGTAGCTGTCCTAACAGCTCCTCCGTGATAAGATGAAACCCTCTTTGTCGCTTTTTAAGTATGATCTTTTTCTGTAGCCACATATTTTCGCGCAACCTTTAATTTGTGTTCAGCCCTAACTACTTGCATTGAGATACTCGTAACTCACCCTTGGCGTAACATTGCACAACAACTCATAAGGTATGGTATCTGCGTAGACCGCAATTTCTTCCACTGGTAAATTTGGCCCCCACATTTCAACTTCATCACCCACTTGAATACCGACGTTATTTTCACCGATATCGACCGTGATCATGTCCATGGAGACACTGCCAACAATACCAAAACGCTGCCCTCGGATCATCACAGGTGTTCCTTGCTTTGCATGACGGGGATAACCATCACCGTAACCCATTGCAACTACAGCTAATTTAGTTGGTTTATCACTTTGCCAACGACCTCCATAACCTACGGGTTCATGCGCTGGCAAATTCCGTATCGCGATTACTCGCGTTGTTAAGCGCATCACAGCTTGTAAACCATGCTCTTGACCCGTTGCATTTTGCATCGGTGATACACCATAGAGCATTAAGCCGGGGCGGATCCAGTCATAGTGGCTTTGTGGCCACCCAATAATGCCCGCCGAATTAGCTAAGCACAGTGACTCTGACTTATCTTGAACTAGTGCCCTAAACTTATCAATTTGACTCTGTGTTTTGTCATTATCAGTGTTATCAGCACAGGAAAAGTGCGTCATTAAGTTCACATTGCCTTTGACATTATGTGATGCTTTTAGGCGGGTATAGAAATTCTCCAATTGTTCAGGTTCAATCCCTAAGCGGTGCATCCCCGTATCTATCTTAAGCCACGCTGCTATTGGCGCGTCCAAGTTCGCACTCTCCAACGCTGTTAATTGATATTCATTATGAATAACCGTTTGGAAGTTATTCGCGAGTAGAATTGGAATATCACTCGCATCAAAAAATCCCTCTAACAACACTATCGGCTTAGTCAGTCCACCAGCTCTCAATGCGAGCGCCTCATCAATACGAGCAACAGCAAACGCATCCACGTTTTTGAGATGCTGCGCAATAGTCACAAGCCCATGACCATATGCATTCGCTTTCAAGACCGCCATGATCTGCGCATTGGGTGCCAAAGTTTTAATATGTTCTACGTTATGCGCTAATGCACAAAGGTTAATTTCTGCCGCCGCCAACTTCATGTGCGACTCTCCTAGTATTCGTCGTCTACCGCAGGACCTGCGTAATTATCAAATCGAGAGTATTGCCCTTGGAAGGTTAACCTAACCTTACCAATCGGACCATTACGCTGTTTACCGATGATAATTTCTGCGACGCCTTTTTCGGGGCTGTCTTCGTTATATACCTCGTCACGGTAGATAAACATGATTAAGTCGGCATCCTGCTCAATTGAACCAGATTCACGTAAGTCGGAGTTTACTGGGCGTTTGTCGGCACGTTGCTCTAGCGTACGGTTAAGCTGTGATAATGCAATAACAGGACATTGTAGCTCTTTGGCCAACGCTTTTAAGGAACGTGAGATCTCTGCGATCTCCAAAGTACGATTGTCAGATAAACTTGGCACTCGCATCAGCTGTAAGTAATCCACCATGATCATACTGATCCCACCATGATCACGCGCAATACGACGTGCTCTTGAACGTACATCTGTTGGCGTCAAACCCGAGGCATCGTCAATATACATTTTACCTTTGTCCATGAGTAACCCCATGGTAGATGATAACCTGGCCCAATCATCATCATCTAACTGACCCGTACGCACTTTGGTTTGGTTAATGCGTCCTAGTGACGCCAGCATCCTCATCATGATTTGCTCTGAGGGCATCTCCAACGAGTAAATTAAAACAGGCTTATCTTGTGTCATAGCCGCATGCTCAGCCAAGTTCATGGCAAACGTTGTCTTACCCATTGATGGACGAGCCGCGACAATGATCAGATCTGATGGCTGTAAACCAGCGGTCATTTTATCCAGATCCGCATACCCTGAACTCACGCCAGTCACGCCGTCTTGCGGAGACTGATATAATTCTTCAATTTTATCGACCGTTTTTTCTAAAATGCTGTGAATGCTTTGCGGACCTTCCGTGCTCTTTGTGCGTTGCTCAGCAATTTTAAAAACTTTACTTTCTGCTAAATCAAGCAATTCATGACTGTCACGCCCTTCTGGATTAAAACCTGCTTCAGCAATTTCATTCGCCACACCAATCATTTCACGCACAACGGCACGTTCGCGTACAATATTCGCGTAAGCGTCAATATTGGCAGCACTAGGGGTATTTTTGGCAATCTCAGCCAAGTACGCAAAGCCACCTACGTTTGCCAATTGATTATTCTTTTCTAAGTTTTCTGAGATGGTGATCAAATCAATGGGATTACCCATCTCAACTAACTTTTCCATTGCTTCAAAAATAAGCTTATGCGTGCGAGTATAAAAATCTTGCGCAACAACCAGCTCTGCCACTCTATCGAATGCTTGATTATCGAGCATCAAACCACCCAGTACGGATTGTTCAGCTTCTATGGAATGGGGAGGAACTTTTAGGGTATCTACTTGAAGATCTGATTTGGCCATAACACTGCATAATTTGAAAGTCAGAGGACTATTTTATCTGCTTGACCAATAAGTGCAATGCAATATGGGGGTTGATGGGGCAAATGCTTTAGCATACGACTTTATACTGTAAAGTCGTATGCTATCTTGATTAGTGCTTTTTAAGCTCAATATGACCACTGACCGTATCGATTTCTATATCCGCATTGCCATCCTTTAACACAAACTCAAGTGCTCGTGATGGGCCATATTTGGCTTTTTTTACCTTATCGTCACTCAGTTTATTAACAACGTTACCACCTGCGTGCATATCTATATCGAATCTCGCTGAAATATCTTCAGGGAAATACAACATCACATCACCACTCACCGTATTCATATTAATATTTGCTTTATCGTTTAAGCCATTAATATATATTTCAATCTCACCATTGACGGTGTTTAAACGAAGATCTGAAAGCTTATCCATGCGCAAGTCAACTTCACCATTGACATTTTCTAAGCGTATATCTTGCGCCTTTGTGTCGCTTTTAATATCGCCATTAACAGCGTTGAATCTTAGCTTACCCCCTGAATTTCTGTCACTAATTCCGCCATTGACGGTTTCATAGTGAATAGCACCATTCAGTCGCGACCCTTCAATGTCACCGTTGATTGTTTGTAGAGAAACCTTACCTTCTAAATCAGAGACTTGAATGTCACCCTTAACGGTTTTAATACGGGTACCTGCATGCAGTTTACTGGCTGTAACATCCACACTTACTCCTTCCAAGTCCAACTCACTGGTTTTGGGCATGAAAATAGTCAACTTTGAACCATCATGAGAGTTTTTCCACCCTCGATATTGGTTTGGCATTTTAACTATAAATTCAGTGACCGAACCTTCCGTTTTAAGCGTGTAGCCTTTTGCTTTTTCATCCAGGGTTCCCGTTACTTTGAAACTGTCTTCATCCCAAGTTTTGATATCAATATATCCGCGCTGGTTTTCTATTAAGATTTTTCCTTGCTTTGGCACAGAAATCTTCTCATCAATCTTTTCAGACGCAACGGTTACAAGTGGCAGTAACGCGAGTCCTACAAATAATGCTCTCATTTTATTCTCCTAAATTTGTTGCCAACTAGGCTCATGTACCTTGTTAATTAAATCCAATTGTTGCTGATATACCTGAGCGAGCATTTTCAATAATGCCGCGTTATCTGGGTCATTTTTTAGCGCCGATTTTATTGCCTGCTCTGCATCTTCTAGCTCTTGCAATTGCACTTGCCAGTCGGCAGTCACGGCCGGCTGAGCTTCATATTGAACCAATAAGCTTTGCTTTTGCTGTTCAAAAAAAGCACTCATATTAGCCATGTTATTGGTCTGAGGTTGCTTAATCACGACTTGCCAAGCAAGTAGTCCAGCCACTATACAGGCTGCTACTCCTGTTACTTTTGGCCAATAACTTAGCTGCTGTTCACTGTTATTTTGTGCAATAGCACGCTCTATACCCAGCCATAGTTCTCTATTTGGAGCCAGCTCTTTAGGTTGCTCTAATGACTCTTTCAAAAAAGTCTCAAAATCAGCCTTACTCATTTTCATACCACTCCTGCAAAAGCTGCCGTGCGCGATGATATTGCGACTTACTAGACCCCACTGCCATATTCAACATTTTGCCAATTTCTTCGTGTCGATACCCTTCCACCGCATGTAATACAAAAACCAAACGGGCTCGCTCTGGTAGCCTAACAATTAATTTATCCAATCCATTTAATCCAGGACACATGGCTGCACACTGTTCATTCATGCCACTTTGCTCAAAGCTGACCACTTTTTGTAACCAGTTTTTGTGCTTACGTAGATAGCTAATCGCTATATTACTGGTCACACTGTGCAACCAAGTTGAAAACTGAGATTGCCCCTGAAATTGTCCAATCTTGGTCCACAACTGTACAAACACTTCTTGAGTGACATCTTCGGCGTACTCATGAGACGCAAGCAGCCGCAAGCAAAGTCCGTAAACTCTTTTTTCATGTGCCACATACAATTGCTTGAATGCACCTTGATCACCCGCTCTGACTCGACTGATCAATTCCTCAATTGGCTGTGGTCCTGTTTGTGGCAATGCCTGTTTGGCATCTACTAACATCGTTATGTTCCCTTTCTCTTGGTCGAGCTAGCTTGATATAAATGTCGCTTGCTTTCAAGTTACTAGGTTAGACGTAGCGAAAAGATGAAAAGGTTTAAAGAGAGTTGAAAAAACTTAAAAAGACAAAATTAAATCGTAACTACTTTAAGTTTCTATGCGTGTATGTTCGTTAGTCTAATTAGCTCACAAAGATCACTTCGCATTGATGTAATTGCCTACAGGCTGCTCTATACTGCTTCTTATGTATACAGCTGCACTGACATGTAATTACATATAAGTCAGAGGTTCCCCCATAGATCTGATATTGTGAATGTAGGGGAGTTTTTTTGACATGCGGGACCCATAAAAATGCCTTTAACAAATCGTTGGTTTCAGCCCGTACACGCGAGTGCACTGGCCTTATTTCGGATTGGCTTCGGGCTTATTTTATTGCTGGATATGATCCGTTATGGCTTCTTTCTCGATATTGAACGCTATTATCAACAGCCAGATTTTTTGTTCTATTATTGGAACTTAGACTTCATTCAACCTATGTCTTCTTCTGGCATGCAATCTTTATTTGCCATTTTAGCCATTGCATCTGCTTTCGTTGCACTTGGGCTATTCTACCGCGTAAGTTTGTTAGTGTTTATATGTGGATTCTCTTACATGTTTTTATTGGATGAGTCTCGCTATCTCAACCACTTCTATATGGTTTGGTTGTTTGCTGTACTTATGTTGTTTATGCCAGCACACCGATTTTGGTCCGTAGCACATTGGCGCAAACCATTGAGCGATCCACAAGTACCATATTGGTGTTACTGGCTGCTAATTTTTCAGCTAGAAGTTATTTTGATTTATGCTGGCCTTGTAAAGGTTAATGCTGATTGGTTAGCACTTGAGCCGCTGCGCATGTGGCTTGCTCATCGCTCAGATATGCCAGTTTTAGGTCAGTTTTTCGTTCAAGATTGGTCTATCGCCTTAGCCGCTTATGGTGTTATTGCCTTGCACTTGGTCGGTGCGCCACTGTTGTTATGGAAGCCAGCACGAATATGGGTCATCTTAGTTTATGCCTGCTTCCATATTCTCAACCATTTTGTATTCACCATTGGCATTTTCCCGTGGATGACGTTATTCACAAGTTTGTTGGTATTTGGTCCTGATTGGCCGTTACGAGCATGGGCGAAGCTTAGAGGCCTTGCTTATAAATCTATCGTGCCTAATATTCCTAGCAATAATGATTCTATACACTCCAAAAGCAAAGTAGTGGTAGTAGGAATAGTATTTTGGATTTGCTTTCAAATTATGGTTCCTCTGCGTCATTTGGCATACCCAGGTAATGTTGCTTGGACAGAGGAGGGTCATCGTTTTGCTTGGCGAATGAAGCTACGCAGCAAAAAAGGGTTAATTGATTACGTAGTCCACTATGCAGATGGTAGCGAAAAAAACATCAATATCAGAAGCCACCTAAATAAACGCCAGCTTCGACGGTTACCTTGTCAGCCAGATATGATTTGGAAATTAGCTAAATTTTTAAAAGATCACTATCATGTTGATGGTAATCCCATTAAAGCTATCTACGTCGATGCGTTGTGCTCTCTAAATGGTCGCCCTTATCAGCATATTATCTCCCCTAATACTAACTTACTTGCGGTAGATTATAATATAACACCCACAGAGTGGATTTTGCCTCTAACAACCCCATTACAAAGGAAGTAGCGTAACTTTGACACATCTAGAAAAAAATATTGATTGTACAAAAAATGACGTTAATGTATCGCAAGGCATCACTATAGTATACGACGGTGAATGCCCTGTTTGTCACCATTTTGTAACGGGTATACGACTACGTAAATTAAGCGGTCAGTTACATCTGATCAGTGCTAGAGAGCAAAATAATATCTATGTCAAATCACTAAGAAATTTAGGAATAAATTTAAACGATAACATGGTTGTGATGTATGGAGATCAGGTGATAGAAGGCGCAGCGGCAATAACATGGCTAGCAGCAATATCTAGCCCATCCCACTTTCTAAACCGAGTGCTATTCTTTTGTTTTAGCTCTCCAAAACTAGGCGCTGCGCTCTATCCATTACTGAGAGTAGCCCGCTTAACCATATTGTTTATTTTGGGTCGCTCCCCCATAAAATAACTTTACTATTTCCAAAAGCTATTAGCTCATAATCTTTGTTTGAGACTCGAATGACTATTAAGCAAACGCAATAAATATTTTCTCATCTAAACACCACCAGAAATTTAAGTAATGCCAGCCAATTTACAAGTTGACCAGCATTACTCAAGTAGGTGTTTTAACGTTTATTCCGAAGGTGTGGATTGAATACTCTCTGGTAATCTATAAAACCAACGATCAAAGGTTAGAGTTGCCTTGTTAGTCGTACCACTCCCTCCAGAAGAACCGCTATTTCCTGATGTTGTCCCATTAGAGAACATTTTTAATGCTTCATCAAAGTGAAAGTCTGCGCTTCCACTACCATCGATGTAAGAGCCAAGAATGCTGCCATATATCGCACCACTTCCTTTCACTTCTACCGTTGCACGCGGCGCATAAACTAAACCATACATATCACTGCTGCCGCTAACTTTCACCGCCTTACCATCATTACTCGTATATATGCTAAATGCTGGGTGCCCACTCGTCGTCAAGCCATGTTTTTCAACTTTAATATCGGCACTCCCCCCGAGGCTTACATTCCCAGTTACTATTAATGTCAACGAGCTATCCTCTTTAATAGTGAACGATGAGCCGCCGCCAATAGAGAAATCACCATCGATTAGAAAGATCACATCTCCTCCTTCGATGGTTACCGTACCATTACTTCCTAGAGAAAAGTCTTTCATACCAAACACATACTCAAGCTCTTCATCTGGACCTACATCTTGGTATGCCTGACCAGTCTCATCGAACAAGTATACGTCCTTTTGGATTGCACTTAAGATATTAGAGCTATTGTTGTCATCGCAGTTTTTATTTTTATTTTTATTTTTATTTTTATTTTTACCATCATCGTCATCATCATCGTCATCATCATCGTCATCATCATCATCATCATCGTCATCATCGTCATCGTCATCGTCATCGTCATCATCATCGCCATCTAAACTGTCATAGCCGTCATAGCTGTCATCGTCGTCATCATCGTTATCGTCATCATCGTTATCGTTATCGTCGTCGTCGTCGTCGTCGTCATCATCGTCGTCGTCATCATCGTCGTCGTCATCACGACGGCAGTCGAAATACATCCACTTTGGTGAAAAGACGCTATTTTCATTTGACCCTACATCAATAGAAGCAAACGCATCACTATCTCCAATCACATTTTCTATGCTTGCGACAATTGAAATGGGATCACACTCTTGAGAATCTGCTGCGTACTTATTCAAAGGTGTAATATTAGGATTGACATTAAAGTGACTTGCTGAGTAGTGAATGCCATTTTGTGTAAAGTCACTGCCATTAGGAAACGTACCTGAACCGCCATATTGGATATCAAATTCATCACCAGCATTATTACCTATTGATGCTCCCCACTTCATCGTTGCATTGCCATTGGCACGCACATAGCCAGTGATCTCTCCACCTTTGTGAATAATATTACTGACAGTCAATACATTACCATCAACTCGAACTCCCCCCCCGGAGGAGATTTCTACATTGTCATTAGCTTTAACATCACCATAAATAGGCGAAGAACCCGTAAGAAAAACTCCTCCAGCTGAACTTACGTCTCCTTTAATAATAGAATGCCCTTTTAAATTAACATCGGCATTGTTACCACCGGTACGAATCAACGCGTTACTGCCTTTGGTTTCTTCATAAGTGCCAAGAGATGAGTCATAGCTGTCGATTAAGCCACTGCCTTTTAGGGTTACCCCAGTACAACCGGCAATTAAACTATCATTAATAGGAGACTTACTAGCAGGCGTAAATTTGTAATAGGCAATGATCTTATCATTTGAGTCACCACTATAACGCTCACCCGAACTGATGATGATGATAATGTCATCATAGTCAGGATGAACATGTGCACTCACGTCATACTTTAAATCGTCCCCAATTTCTCCACCGCCGGTAAATGGATCTTGGGCCGCGACGAGCTCATCTCTAGATAAGAATGGGCTCGCTTCAAGCTTTTCTCTAAGCTTAGCAGCCATTTCATAAATCCCCTTTTCCGATAAGAATCGAGCATTCATGCTTTTTTGAAAATTACCAGATAAACGCTCCTGTACGAGCGTTTCTTTCATTGCACCAAATACGATAACGCCTGCCATCGTACTGAGCAGCAAAACCTTGACAAGGGTAAACCCTTTTTGCCTATTCATCATTCACCTCACCATTATTACTCGAGTGGCAGCAAGGCTAATCACGATACCGCCTGCAAATTGTGTTGGTACATTTTCTGGGAGAACGGTTACATCGACCAACAAACCGCTGGCACTGCTACTAAATGTCAATGCCTCTAATCCCTTTAATAAATTAGCAACGCCCAAACTGGCCGCTGTACTACTGTCTTTAATCTCACAAGTAAGATAGCCATTAGTTAAAGTATAGACCTCATCGTACGTAATGGTAGGTACAGTCCCTTGGCACGAAGGGCTAAATGGGTCTTGCTGCACCGTAATAGTCAAACTGTCTACGGAAATGCTCGGCGCACTTGGCGTTTGCTTAATACTTCTAGACATAATCTGTTGCGTATAACGGATCACTTCTTGTGCATTGGCAAGCTCTTGCGCTGAAGTCACAGTCCCTTTTATGGCTGAATAAGACATCGCGATACCAATCAGTAACACTGAACCAACAGCCAGTGCAACCATTAACTCAACTAAAGAATACCCTTTGTTCATATCAATACTCACAATATTGCTGTTGGGGTACAAGTACTTGGCAGATCGACGAAAGTTGCATTAATTGTGACTTTATCGGTATTATTGCCAGCCTCAGTACTCATCTGTGCATCGGGGTTGCTATCCAAATAGGTATTGACACGCGCATCGAACCAAGTAACAGAAATTGCCATACTATTGTTTGCTGGATAGTTCTCTGCGACATCGACCGTGAATGAGCTTCTTAAGTCTTGTGGTGCTAACAGTGCACTTTGAAAACCGGCATCATTGTAATAACTTGGATTTGCATGCTGTATGGTACACAGTTGTGACCATATACGCTCCATCGCGTTTTGACTCAATATCAAAGAAACGGTGTAATCAAAACTATTCGTTGCAAATTGCAGCGATCTTAACTGGGTTGCAGCCAAGCCCAACAACGCAATGCTGGCGATCAACATAGACACTAATATTTCTACTAACGTAAAGCCTTTATTTTTTAACAAGTGTTTGTCGCCTCTTCTATCCAACTTTGCCCACTTTGTAATACACAAAAACGATAGTCTTCCGTGCTGCTATCATTATCAGTAATTAGAATATCTATCGCTTGATCTAGTTCCCCTGTAGAGCTAATCGTTCTATCAACATAGCTGATCTGAATAGAGCTGTTCGACACTGAAAATTGATCTAATGTTTCCAATGTGCCCGTACCATCATCGGCTTGCAATAGCCAAGCATCGCTCGTTGTGACCAATTGCACGCTTTTAGACTGTTTGACAGCCTCACTGCGAGAGTATTTGTAAAATGCACTCAACAAATTCGTGTTATTTGTGAGCCGATCCTGCTTAATTTGTTGCATAAATGATGGCATGGCCAATGTTGATAAAATACCCAAAATTAACAACGTAATAAGCAGTTCCATAAGGGTAAACCCAGTGCTTTTTCCCCTACCAACAATCATCTATTGCAGCTCCTTGCGTGCCAATTTGATTAAGCGTTAACGCACTACATGGGTCTTGAGATTGTACGCCGTCTTTTGGCGTTGCAGTCAATACATATGATCGAAGCTCGGTTTGGCCTGTCAGGGCACTCGGGTCATAACTGAAGGTGTAATACTCTAATGTTGGTAAGCCGTTAAAATCATTTTTTGCTGGGTAAACCCCATTTCGAGAGTAAAATCGCTCAAGTACCACAGCTGTTTTTAATAATTCCTGCTGTGCTTCTGAACGCCGCCCATCGATGAGTGCTTCAATATAAGTCGGATATGCAACCATCCCCAAAATTGACACAATTGCCGCAGCAACCAGTAACTCAGTCATTGAAAAACCTTGAAAATTCTTCATTAAGCCTCCAGATAACTCCCCAAATAAAGGACAGCGCTGTCAATTAATACGGTTAAAATTATAACAATAATTATAGCAGTACTTAATTACTATTAATTGTGTTTATAAGTTAACACTGGTTATCAAAAATTGATATTTGAACCTACCATTAGATGACAAAATTTATATGCCTATTCCGTTATTACTAATAATTGGTGCTCTGTAACATTAATAATGTGCACGAAATAACAAGATAAGTACTGAAATTAGAGTTGTTTTTGTATATTCAGATAGGAAAATAAAAAACCGTGCACTGGCGTGCACGGTTTTGCTTAATTTATAAATTAAGCTTCAGCGATAACGATTACTTTGATAGTAGCTGTTACGTCTGAGTGTACTGCGATTGCTACGTCAAATTCACCAGTCTCACGGATAGTACCTAGAGGTAGACGAACTTCTGATTTAGCAACTTCAACACCAACAGCTGAGATAGCGTCAGCGATGTCACGAGTACCGATAGAACCGAATAGCTTACCTTCGTCACCAGCTTTAGAAACTAATGTAACTTCTGCTAATGCTTCAAGTTTCTCAGCGCGTGCTTGTGCAGCAGCTAATTCTTCAGCGATTTTCGCTTCTAAATCAGCACGACGTGCTTCGAAAGTTTCGATGTTTGCTTTAGTCGCAGGAACTGCTTTACCTTTAGGGAATAAGAAGTTACGTGCGAAGCCAGATTTAACAACAACCTGGTCACCTAGGCTACCTAGGTTAGCGATCTTGTCTAGTAGAATAACTTGCATGTCTCTACACCTTTTAAAAACTGTTAGTCAGCTGCTTACTTGTGTAAGTCAGTGTATGGAAGAAGGGCTAAGTAGCGAGCACGCTTGATAGCAGTTGCTAGCTGGCGCTGGTATTTAGCGCTAGTACCTGTGATACGGCTAGGTACGATTTTGCCACTTTCTGTTACATAGTTTCTAAGAGTAGCTAGATCTTTGTAATCGATTTGTTGTACGCCTTCCGCTTTAAAACGGCAGAACTTACGACGTCTGAAATAACGTGCCATGAGTAATTTCCTCAATTAATTCTTTCAATATGTTGTGCGTGTAATACCAGTTGACTCAAGCCATTTCGGCTTTCGTGGCGGTTTAAAAAACCTCGAACTTGTATTGCTTGCCCAACGTATAAATGCTGAGTTTGATCCTGGAATTGCTGCCCACTGGCGACCACCTGAAGTCGAACATAACTGTTACGGTTAAGATCGGCTTCTACTTGCATTGATTTATGCTCAAGCACAAATATACAGTGTGGAATGCCTGCTGGGCTTTGATTAAATTTGGGTGTTTTACAAATCACGCCCGAAAGCACATATTGATTTGTATACAGGTCAGCCTGTTGTTGCACCGCAAACCCTCAAATGTCCAGAGTCAATAACGATTAAGCAGTAGCTGCTTCTTTTTTCTCTTCTCTTACAAGAGGAGATGCTTCAGTTACAGCAGTTTTAGTACGCATAACTAGGTTACGTAGTACTGCATCGTTGTAGCGGAAAGAAGTCTCAAGCTCGTTGATTACTTCAGTTGGTGCTTCAACGTTCATAAGAACATAGTGTGCTTTATGAAGCTTTTCGATTGGGTATGCCAATTGACGACGACCCCAGTCTTCTAAACGGTGGATAGTACCGCCAGCTTCAGTGATAGAACCAGTATAACGCTCGATCATACCAGGTACTTGCTCACTTTGATCTGGGTGAACCATGAATACGATTTCGTAATGACGCATGGATATTCCTTACGGTTAATATAGCCTTATCCCGTTTCGGCCAGTCGGGTGAAGGCAAGGAACTAAATGTGATAGCCGAAAGAGCGCGTATTTTACGCGTAGTCGGATTATTAAGCAATATAAACTTTTATTAGGAACTGTTTTTTTGAAATATCGAAGGTAATCAAAAGGTTGAAATGATATGCAAGACCGCGCTAAACAACTAGATTCAATAGTAATTATATGAGGAAGAATAATTTTGATTAAGTGGGATATCAAAAGATTGGAGCGGCACACGAGGTTCGAACTCGTGACCTCGACCTTGGCAAGGTCGCGCTCTACCAGCTGAGCTAGTGCCGCTTCATAGGTGCTCATAATTTTTGACTGATGAGGTGCTTATAAACAGTCATAGAGCATATTAAGAAAATTTGGAGCGGCACACGAGGTTCGAACTCGTGACCTCAACCTTGGCAAGGTTGCGCTCTACCAGCTGAGCTAGTGCCGCTTCATAGTTACTCATAATTTTTGACTGATGAGGTGATTCTAAACAGTCATAGAGCATATTAAGAAAATTTGGAGCGGCACACGAGGTTCGAACTCGTGACCTCGACCTTGGCAAGGTCGCGCTCTACCAGCTGAGCTAGTGCCGCATACAATTTTTCTTTACTTTAGATTAAAAACCCCGCAAGGCTTCTCGTCTTAAGCGGGGCAGGATTCTACAACATAAAAAATGCTTTGCAAGTATTTTTTTAAATATTGAAGAACTTTTCTTGGTAGATTTTTAATTCCATAATGGAATCTTTGATATCGTCGAGTGCTAAGTGTGAACTTTTCTTTTTCACTTCACCTAATAACTCAGGCTTCCAGCGACGAGCTAGCTCTTTTACGGTACTTACATCTAGATTTCGATAGTGGAAATACGCTTCAAGCTCAGGCATATATTTATTTAAAAAACGACGGTCTTGGCCAATTGAATTACCACACATCGGTGATTTAGCTGGCGGTACCCAGCCTTTAAGAAAATCGAGCGTTTGTTTAATGGCGTCTTCTTCCGTTAACTTGCTGGCTTTACAGCGTGCAGTTAAGCCAGAGCGGCCGTGTTGGTTAGTGCACCACTCGTCCATACCATCGAGCAGTTCATCACTTTGATGAATCGCAATAACAGGGCCTTCCGCCAATATGTTTAGGTCGCAATCGGTGATCACGGTGGCAATTTCGAGGATTTTATCTGTTTTAGGTTCTAGACCCGTCATTTCGAGGTCAAGCCAGATCAAGTTAGATTCATTAAACGACATAGACTACCTTAGCGGTACTTTCCTTTAGATCCAATGCAATTAGATATATCATATTAGCTTCACCAGTTGACCTAAAGCTTTTTTTTAAAAAGCGGGGCATTTAATTGAGTTATAGACCAATTACATGCAGCTCACAAAACAAACAGTACAGGAATAGGCAAATTTAAACAAATTATCTTATTTCTGGCGGTAGACCAAATTAACATGGCAAAAAAGAAAAAACTTAGTAAAGGCCAATCCAGACGGATCAGCGCCAACCATCAAAAGCGTTTGCACAAAGCGAAACAGCTGGATGCAAGCCAACTAGAGACCACATGGCAAACAGATAACCTAGGTCCAATTGAACCTGCCGTAGTGATCAGCCGCTTTGGCCAACATGCCGATATTGAAACAGCGCAAGGAGACATACTACGCTGCAATATCAGACGAACGATAAAGAGCCTTGTTTGTGGTGATGAAGTATTCTTCCGCCGCGCTAAGGTGAGCGATGGTGACTTAGCTGGTGTAATTGAAACCACAGAAGAACGCCGTTCGCAACTGACTCGTCCCGACTTTTACGACGGAGTGAAAGTGGTCGCAGCGAATATCGACCAAATACTCATGGTGTCTGCAGTGCTGCCCGAGTTCACACCGCATATTATCGATCGTTACTTAGTTGCCTGTGAAGATATGGGTATTGAGCCTATTCTTCTGCTCAACAAAGTAGATTTACTGGATGATGAAAGCCGCCAATATATCGAAGAGGTTTTAGATATATATCGAGAGCTCGGTTATCAAGTCTTGTTAGTGAGCAATAAAACCGGTGAAGGTATCGACGAGTTAAAGCAACAACTTGCGGGAAAAAACAATATTTTTGTTGGCCAATCTGGTGTCGGTAAATCAACTTTGGTTAATACAGTATTGCCCAATGCAGATATTTTAACTCAAGAAGTATCTGAAAACAGTGGTTTAGGACAACACACCACAACAGTATCACGTTTACATCACCTTCCTAGTGGCGGTAATCTAATTGACTCACCAGGCATTCGTGAATTTGGCCTTTGGCACTTGGAAGTAGAACGCGTGACTTGGTGCTTTAAAGAATTTAGAGAATTTATCGGGGGTTGTCGTTTTCGTGACTGCAAGCATTTAAATGATCCTGGTTGCTTACTCGTTGAAGCCGTCAACGAAGGTAAAATAAGCGAGTTACGCTTTGACAGCTATCATCGTATTTTAGAATCGATGGCCGATGGTCGCGCAGGTGCTCGCGCACCGCGTGTTTAAATCTATGCTACTATCAGCAAAATTTTTACAGGAAATAACAACGTGAACTTGGATAAATTTAAAATTGCTATGCAGTACGCACTGCCAAAGCACGCGTTATCACGCATAGTCGGTAAACTTGCTGCCGCAGAGGCGGGTGCACTGACCACGCAATTAATTAAGTTATTTATCAAACAGTACAAAATTGATATGAGTGAGGCGCTACATGAAGACCCTGCTCATTATAAAACATTCAATGAGTTTTTTACTCGGCCTCTAAAGCTTGGTATTCGTCCACTGGCACAAGAAAGCAATATCATTGCTCACCCAGTGGATGGCGCGATTAGCCAGCTGGGTGACGTCGTTGATGGACAAATCATTCAGGCCAAAGGACACGATTACAGTTTGCAAACTCTACTCGGTGGAAAAGAAGACGACTTTTTACCTTTTAATGGCGGTAAGTTCGCGACTATTTACTTGGCTCCCAAAGATTATCACCGTATTCACATGCCAATTGATGGCACGCTGAAGCGTATGATTTACGTACCGGGTGATTTATTCTCAGTCAATCCGTTAACCGCGCAGAATGTACCTAACCTGTTTGCGCGTAACGAACGTGTGGTTGCCATCTTTGACACCGAAATTGGCCCGCTTGCCATGGTGCTAGTAGGGGCAACCATCGTTGCCAGCATCGAAACCATTTGGGCAGGCACGGTAACGCCACCGGCGGGCAAAGATGTATTCAGTTGGGATTACCCAGCAACTGGTAGTAATGCTGTGTCGTTGAAAAAAGGCGAGGAAATGGGTCGCTTTAAACTTGGCTCAACTGTGATTTTAGCCTGGGGCGCAAATCAAGCTAACTTTTTAGACAGTGAACTACCGGAAACAGTTACACGGATGGGTACGCCGTTCGCAACCATCACAAAGTAGCAACTTTACTCCTAAGGCCAATCGACGTATTGGCCTTAATACTTTTACACTTTAGTACTACATGCACCACAATCTGGGTCTTTGATAATTTGCCAAGCGCTCTGCTTAAGCGTCATACCATCTACACTCGCAAAATAACTCCCTCTGTGATGGCCTAAAACGGTGTTCACAGCTAACAACGCTTGCTGAGCACCAATTACACCAAGCAACGGACTCAATACGCCAAAATTGTCGCAGTTGGTATTATCTACACTATCACTTTTTGGAAATACACAGGCATAACAAGGTCCGTTCTCTCGAAAATCAAAACACATGACTTGCCCTGAAGTCGCGATGGCCGCACCTGAGATCAAGACTTTTTTGTGTTCTAAACAATAACTGTTTAGCAAATAGCGGGTTTCGAAGTTGTCACTACAATCAAGTACAATATCTGCTTGCGCCAGCAAAGCATGAACATTATCACTTGTGACTTGAGCATGGGTGGGGTTAAGCACAATTTTGTTGTTTAAGCTCGCTAATACCTTGCTCGCAGCCTGACTTTTTGCTTGGCCTATATGACTGACTTTATACAAGATCTGGCGCTGTAAGTTAGACAGTTCTACTTCATCGTCATCTATAAAAGTGAGCGTACCGACACCACTTGCCGCCAAATAAAACAGCGCGGGACTGCCCAAACCGCCACAACCCACAACAACAATATGAGCACTTTTGAGCGCAATTTGACCTTGCTCCCCGATCTCTTTTAGCAACAAATGACGGCTATATCTCAGTCGCTCTTTATCATCGAGCGCCATTGCTTAGTGTTGCTCCAAAGAAGCTTGAAGTTGCTCGATTGCTTTAGCGTAGTCGTCAGATTCAGTAATCGCTCTGACCACGGCAATGCTGCCGACTCCAGTTTTGACAACATCAGGTGCTACCGATAGATCAATTCCGCCTATGGCGACCGTTGGATAATGTTCAGCCATCAAGGGCACGAAGTGAGATAGCTTTTCCAACCCTTGAATTAGTCCCGTCATGTCTTTGGTCGTGGTCGGGTAAATTGCCCCAAAAGCCAGATAACTGGGACGATAATTATGTGCTCTGAGCATTTCATAAAAGCCATGCGTGGACAGCCCCAATCGTAACCCAGCTTGCTGAATGGCTTGCAAGTTCGCGTCACTGAGGTCTTCTTGTCCCAAGTGCACACCGTAAGCACCATGCTTAATAGCCAATTGCCAGTGATCGTTAATAAACACCCGTGCCTGATATTTTTGGCCTAAAGTGACTGCGGTCTGGATGTCGTTTTCGAGGGTATCGAGGTCAGCATTTTTAACCCTCAGCTGTACAGTAGGTACACCAGCCGATAAACACTTCTCCACCCAATCAATGCTATCTACGACAGCATACAACCCCAAATCACCATCCGTATCGGCAAAACCTGCTGCAAAATTAAATGGATTCGGTTGCTCAAACTCCAACTCATCAGCAAGCCAACTGCCCGCTTCGATCACCTGTGGGTAGTACTCTAACGCTTCAGGAAAGCCAGTATGAGCAACCGGGCCAATTCCCTCTCCATATCGCTGCGCTTGTGCTAAGCCTTTATTGATATAAGCCTTGGCCAAAATAAAAGCATCCTTTAACGGGTAGCCTTTAGCTAAGCAAGCCGCGATGGCTGAGGATAAACTACACCCAGTGCCATGAGTATGCGGTGTATTCACCGCTTCATTGCCCAGCCAATATTCTTGCTCTTCTGATATACAGTAATCGACACAATAACCTTGCGGATAATCCCAATGTCCGCCCTTAATCACGACTGAACCAACACCCAAGCGCTGCAGCTTTTGTGCGGCTTCACGTACCGCGCTTGGGCCAATTAGATAAACGCCCGTGAGTAACTGCGTTTCTTGCGTATTAGGCGTGATCACATCTACCAGCGGTAACAAATGCGTTTTTAGCGCATCAATAGTGTCTTCTTCAGTGAGCTGATCGCCACTGCTAGCAATGGCGACAGGGTCATAGACTACCAGAGGTGGCTCTGCCCATTTCGTTTTGAAGTAATTTATGTGCTCTGCAACAAGCTGTATTTGCTGCACATTAGCAAGCATGCCTATTTTAATAACACGGGCAGGCAGGTCGGTTGCTAAAGCTTGCAATTGAGATTCTATCACTTCAGTTGAGGTTGAGTTCAAGGCCTCAACTCCCATGCTATTTTGTGCTGTAAGCGCTGTGACAACGGTGCAGCCATGCACACCAAAGCTGTGCATGGCTTTAATATCCGCTTGAATGCCTGCACCACCGCCAGAGTCCGAACCCGCAATACTCCAAACTACTTGTGCCATTTCAGACTCCTATTTATTCATTAATTTTGATGCCAAAACGGCATTCCCATGGTGGGGGTGGATGGCGCGGCAACGTCTTTTTCTGGCATAGCCTGCGCAACATAAGCTGCTCGACCCGCCTGCACCGCAAAGTTAAATGCTGAGGCCATTGTAACTGGGCACCCTGCTCCTGCAATTGCCGAGTTAAGCAATACGGCATCATACCCCATTTCCAGCGCTTGGCAGGCATGGGACGGTAGGCCCAACCCTGCGTCAACAATCAAAGTCATGTCAGGTAAACGTTGTCTGATCATGGCAAGGTTATATGGATTTAATAGGCCCTTTCCTGTACCAATGGGCGCCCCCCAAGGCATCAACACTTCGCAACCAAGCGCAGCCAAACGCTGGCATAATACTAAATCATCCGTGCAGTAAGGTAATACTTTGAAGCCATCTTGCAGTAAGGTTTCTGTTGCTTCCAACAAAGCAACCGGATCGGGTTGCAAGTTATATTCATCGCCAATCAGTTCTAGCTTGATCCAATCCGTGGCAAACACTTCTCTGCACATTTGCGCAAGTGTCACAGCTTCTTTGACACTGTGGCAACCGGCGGTGTTTGGCAACACAGTCAAGCCTGTTTCTTTAATAAGTTGCCAGAAATCTTCCCCTGCTGAAACTGAGTTTTGACGGCGCAGTGAAACAGTGACAATTTGTGACCGTGACGCCTTAATTGATTTTTGCATGACCTGTGGCGATGGATACAAGGCTGAGCCTATTAACAAACGGCTTTCGAACGTTTGCCCGTAAATAGTGAACGGTTTATCTTCTCTCATCACTTACCCACCTTGAATAGGCGATAACAGTTCAATACTGTCACCGTCATTCAGCATCGTTGATTGGCATTGACTACGTGGCATAAACTGGCCATTTAGCGCCACTGCATAAGGCTCTTTAGCCTCTGTACTGTTGATAAATGCTTGCAGGCTTTGTTCGCTTGATTCCATCGTCTGACCATTAAATATTATTTTCACAATAACTCCTTACTCAATGCTTGCTGTACGACGGCTGGTGCAAGCAAATAACCATGACGATATAGGCCATTGATACTAATTACATTGCCCTCGGTAGTAATGTGTGGGCGATTATCGCTAAAAGCCGGTCTTAGCCCTGCACTTATCGCCATAACACGCGCCTCAGCAAAACCACTATGAATTGTATAAGCCGCGGAAAGTAGCTCAAGGGTTGAGCGTACCGTAATAGGTCCATCATCCTGTGATTCGATTTCGGTTGCGCCAATAACAAACTCATTATTCGGTTTCGGGGCGACATATATAGGATAGCGTGGATGCATTAGCCGCACGGGTCTAGTAAAGGTCACCTCTGGTGCATAGATACGTGCAACCTCTCCTCGCACGCCGCGCAAACCATCTCGCTGTGATTTAGCACCAATACCACGACAATCAATAACCCAATCAAACGATTCGCCATTTACTTGTGCAACACCCTGTTTATTGCGCTCAAGCATGACCCGTTTGCCAAAGTAGAACTGGCATTCGGTATTTTGCAGCTGCGCAAAGCTTGCTTTGTAAAAAGCCAAGTTATCTAGCTGCCCTTCACTAGGTAAATAAATACCTTGGTGAAAACGCCCTGCCAATTCAGGCTCTAGTTTTGAAATATCATGACTTGTAACATGCAAGGCCTGATGCCCAGCTAACGGTTTTAAACGTTGTTCAAAGCTACGTAAATCGCCCATATCTTGCTGATGTGCAACGATTAGCGTTCCAGCTTGTTGATACATCACAGGCAAAGGCAACGAGTCCAATAGTTTGGGCCATAATGCCATAGACTCAACACCCATCAGTGCAAGATCCGCCTCACAGATCACCGATTCAGCCATCGGGGCAAGCATTGCTGCAGCAAGCGCACCAGCACCATTGTTGTCTGGCGTGTCGGCCGCTTCAAAAATACTCAGCTGATACCGCTCTTGTAGCATTAAAGCCGCAACTCGACCAACCAAACCAAACCCTAATATCGCTACCTTTGGTTTTTTCATACTTTATGTCTGCCATCTGCAATTTTGTTTTCAAAGGTGATGCTGCTCTGTGCATGCATCACCGATTTCACGCTCGCGCATAAAGCGCTATACAGATGAACTTAAATTGCTTTGTGGTACAGTTCAGAACCCGTTTGTTTAAACTCTTCTGACTTCGCTTGCATTTCAGCTTCGATATCAACCATTTTGATCTCAATCGCATCACCCACGTTATTTGGGTCTATGCCTTTTGATTCCAAATCTTTGGCATAATCACGCACTTCTTGGGTGATCTTCATTGAGCAAAACTTAGGACCGCACATAGAACAAAAATGTGCCACCTTACCCGATTCTTGCGGCAGTGTTTCATCGTGATACTCACGTGCACGCTCGGGATCTAAGCCTAAGTTGAATTGATCGTGCCAACGAAATTCAAAGCGTGCTTTTGACAAGGCGTTATCTCGCACTTGTGCACCTGGATGACCTTTAGCTAAGTCTGCTGCGTGTGCGGCTATTTTGTAGGTGATCAAACCTTCTTTAACATCTTCTTTATTAGGTAAACCTAAGTGCTCTTTTGGTGTTACATAACACAACATAGCACACCCATACCAAGCAATTTGTGCTGCTCCAATACCTGAAGTGAAATGGTCATAGCCCGGTGCAATATCCGTTGTTAGTGGACCAAGAGTATAAAATGGTGCTTCGTGACAATGCTCAAGCTGTTCTTTCATATTTTGCTCAATCATGTGCATTGGCACGTGTCCTGGGCCTTCAATGAACACTTGCACATCATGCTTCCAAGCAAGTCTGGTTAACTCGCCCAATGTACGTAACTCAGAAAATTGAGCCTCATCGTTAGCATCTGCAATGGAGCCTGGACGTAAGCCATCCCCTAACGAGAAACACACATCGTACTGCTTCATGATCTCGCAAATATCTTCAAAATGGGTATATAGAAAATTTTCTTTGTGGTGCGCCAAACACCACTTCGCCATGATAGAACCACCACGAGACACAATCCCTGTAACACGTTTAGCCGTCATTGGTACATAACGTAAAAGTACACCAGCATGGATCGTGAAGTAATCTACGCCCTGCTCCGCCTGCTCAATTAACGTATCACGAAAAATTTCCCATGTAAGATCTTCTGCGACGCCATTTACTTTTTCGAGTGCTTGATAGATTGGCACAGTACCAATTGGCACAGGAGAATTACGGACCACCCACTCACGAGTTTCATGAATATAGCGACCTGTTGATAAGTCCATCACTGTGTCCGCGCCCCAACGGGTCGACCAAACCAGTTTTTCAACTTCTTCTTCAATAGACGAAGTCACCGATGAATTACCTATGTTGGCGTTAACCTTGACTAAGAAGTTACGGCCCACAATCATGGGTTCAGATTCTGGGTGATTGATGTTATTTGGTAAAATGGCGCGCCCACGCGCTATTTCATCTCGCACAAACTCAGGCGTAATAAATTCAGGTATTGACGCACCAAAAGATTGGCCTTTATGCTGCTGAGCTAATAACTCTTCGCGTATTTTTGCGCGGCCCATATTTTCGCGAATGGCAACGTATTCCATTTCTGGTGTTACGATCCCCTGACGCGCATAGTGCATTTGCGTTACGTTTTTACCCGCCTTGGCACGACGAATTTTCGGCAAATGTTCAAAACGAATGTGATCTAGCCCCTCATCAGCCATACGCTGTTGAGAAAACTTAGATGTCACAGAGTCTAACCACTCAGTATCATCGCGTGCATCAATCCACTCTTTACGCAGTTTAGGTAAACCTTCACGCACATTCAGTTTAAAATCAGGGTCTGTATATGGGCCTGAAGTATCGTAAACACGTACAGGCTCATTTTTCTCGTAAACCGGATTGTCTTCGGTGCCACCAACAAAGCTATCGGAAAGGGTAATTTCACGCATACCTACACGCACACCCGCTCGTTCCCCTTCAACATATACTTTGTGTGAGCTAGGAAAAGGTTGTCCCGTAAGGTTATAAATAAATTCAGATGCCGCGGCACGACTTTCACGACGAGATGGTTTGCTACTATTGTTTGACATGACTTGCCTCATTGATATTTAAGGTGTCTTGTCAGATCTCCAAAATGGAGCGAGATGAGGTTGCCCTCAGATGATCAGATTTTATGCGTGCATAAAATCTTGCAGCCAACAAACAGATGTTTGCACTACAGGCAGCTTGTTCCCTACGCAGGTTTTAACCTGATCAGGTTCACGGATCCCGCATAAATGCGATCTCAGCCCTATGGGCACTCCGACAAGTAACGAATTGACAATGAGTGTACTGAAGAAGTGTTCAGCCTGCAACTTGAAACCGTAATTCTGGCTGCCCTTTAAAAATAAGCACGCCATTGACCATAGTGATAGGTACGCCTTTTTCCAACATTTTTAGCAATACCTGTTCTGTTGTATTGGTGTTGGCATCGCATAGTTTACGCGTCATACCTAACTGACTAACTTGCAAACGACTTTCTGACAAAAGCCCTTGACCAAAAAAGCGATTACACCCCGCGTTTCCTGCTACCTGCATTGCTTCAATAAATTCGATAGATATCGGGCTATTTTTAATAGCTTTACCCGCCATGTGCGTTAATTGCCAATGAGTGTATTTAAGGTGTGTTTCTTCTACAATCCCTGTAGATGCACAACCAAATAACAGCGCACTCAACACGCATGATTGTATAAATGCTTTCATGGTTAATCGATCACTTCTAAGTTAATGTAATTATACATACTTAATCTATTCTCACGGTAAAAAGTGCCTCTTTAACGATGAAAAACGCAAGTTTTAACGATTTTATCAAACATAAAGCCTTTCAATTTCCTTACACAGGAACGGTCGACCTCGTTCATTGACCGAAGTGCCTGTTACGATGGCATCTAACATCAACTTATCGTCCGTTTTTCTCACAACCTTTTGATGAAAAGCAAACTTTAATTTTGAAGCTCTATCCACTTCCACTTCAACATAAAATTCATCACCAGGTTTAAGCGAATCCTTAAAGTTCATTTCACTACGAATCACCACAAGATTAATTTTTTGCTCTGCCAATGCTGCAAAATCAACTTGCTTAGATAATAGGAATTCATGACGCGCATGTTCGAGGTAATTAAAGTAAACACCATTGTTGACAATCCCTTGCAAATCACACTCATAATCACGTACTTTAAAGTCCACACGAAATACCACACTGACTCCTTGAAAAGTTACCTAGAAAAATGTGTCGACGTTATAACACATTTATACGTAATTTAGGTTTTAACCCACTCGTCATTTGTTAAAATATGCGCAACTCAATGAACAGCAAAGAACTATGACCGCAAAATACTCTCTAATTAGCGCTACAATTATTGCACTTTTATCATCTGGTGCAGCCGCAGAAGAAACCCCGATGGAAACCATCGAAGTCACGGGCGATTTTAAACGCGAAAGCCTGCAGACTCTAAGCGCAAGCGCCACTATCATGGGCGATGACTTGATCACAACCCGAGGTGCAAACTATTTAGATCAAATATTAAATAGTGCCGCCAATGTTAACTTTACAGCAGGCGCGTCACGCGGTCGCTTTGTACAAATTCGTGGCGTCGGACTGCGCTCTCAATTTGTTGATCCAATTCATCCAAGTGTTGGCATGTTGGTTGATAGCATCGATTACTCAGGCCTAGGTGGTAGTGCGCTATTATTTGATACCGAACAAGTGGCCATTTACCGTGGTCCACAAGGCACACGGTTTGGGGCTGATGCGATGGCTGGCATGGTAGATATACAAACCCGTGCAGCAACGATTGAACCCTCTCTCAACCTGAAGCTAGGCATTGGCAACTACGGCAGCCATGAAGCGGGGTTAGCAGGTGGTACCGGGATTACCGACAGTACTGCAATCCGTGCAAGTTACTACCAACAAGAATCGGATGGCTATACAGATAACTTGTACTTGGGCGATAAAACCCAGAGCCAAGATGAGCAGGTGGCACGTATTAAGTTACACACGCGCTGGAATGATACGCTAAGTACTCAGCTAGTGGCACATCACATCGATATTGATAATGGCTATGATGGCTTCTCGCTCAATAACGACAGAAAAAGCAGCTCAGACGAACCGGGACAAGATAACCAAAAGAGCAATGCCATTGCGCTTAGCACAAATTACAGCGGAGCCGAGTTATTCGACTTAACTATTTTAGTGAGCCAACTCAACGGCAATACACTGTATAGTTACGATGAAGATTGGACATGTAACGATGCAAGCCAAGCAAATATATGCGCTGCCGGCCTGCACCCATATGGATATAGCTCAACCGACCGCTACCTGCGAGAACATGACAGAGGGACCTTAGAGTTAACGCTCTCAGATAAGGCGCAAAACTGGGTAACAGGTCTATCAGCCAAACGTAAACAAGTACAGCTAACTCGAAAACAAGCGTTCACCTCAAACTATGATGTTAGCCACATAGCGTTGTTTGGCCAGAAGATCACACCATTGTCGGAAAAAACAGACCTCATCACAGGCTTACGCGCAGAGCATTACAACACCGACTATTTTGACTCCAATACCATCACGGGTGATACCGACGATTGGATGTGGGGTGCCAAGGTGGCACTTGAGTACCAAGTTGTGCCAAGAACTATGATTTACACCAGCCTGACCAGAGGCTATAAAATTGGTGGTATTAATGGCCAAGCCCTTGCTCAAGCGAAAGATGAAGGCATACACATCACGCAAAGCAATGAAAGCTTTGCACCTGAGTATATGTGGAATGCGGAGTTTGGCGTTAAAGGGAGCTCAGAAGACAACCGCCATACGGTTCGCATCAGCGCTTTTTATATGCACAGAGATGATATGCAACTGAAGCGTTCATTCGAAATTCAAAAGAAATTTATTGAATATATTGATAATGCGACTGAAGGACGGAACTACGGATTAGAAATTGAAGGTAACTTACAATATACCGACAGCCTAAGTTTTGCTTACAGTCTAGGTTATTTAGATAGCAAAGTAGAAGGTAGCTTTGCTGATATTAACCTTGATGGTAGAGAACAAGCTCAAGCGCCAAAATATCAATATGCTTTCTCGGCCAGCTATTCGCTCACTGAAAATTTAATCACTGAAATATCAATAGAAGGAAAGGACGATTATTATCATTCTATCAACCATGCAGCAGAAGCTAATAGCACCAATATACTGAATGCCAGCGTTAGCTATCAAAGGAACCACTGGTCACTTACCGCATGGGGGCGTAACTTAGCGGACACAGACACACAGGTACGCGGCTTTAGTTTCCCAAATAACCCGTTGAATGACTATCTCACCGAAACCTACGTGCAATACGGTGAGCCTCGCTTAGTCGGCTTGACATTTAAGTATGAAATATAGGTAAGAAGAGTCAATCGACATAAAAAAAGCGCTCAATGAGCGCTTTTTTTATCGATATAACATCAATCCACTTCAGGAAGGTTACGCCCGTAGAAGACTTCTTGGATCTCACGATCTAGACGGGCACGGATCTCCGCTTCTTCTTCATCACTTAAGTCATCTGTAGTGATACCAAACAGGTAAGTATTCAAATCTGTTTCTTTGAGCATCATTTTAGTGTGAAACAAGTTTTCTTGATACACATTGACATCCAACATCTGATACGCTTCTTTCGTGTCTTCTGTCATATAGTTTTGGATCGAGTGGATAGCATGATCGATATAGTGTTTAACACCAGTCACATCACGCGTAAAGCCACGAACACGGTAATCAATGGTTACCACATCTGATTCCAATGAGTGGATCAAGAAGTTTAATGCCTTCAGTGGGGAAATAACACCACACGTAGATACCTCAATATCTGCACGGAAAGTACAAATACCATCATTCGGGTGGGCTTCAGGATAAGTATGTACACAAATATGACTCTTATCCAAATGCGCAACAACAGACTCAGGCAAAGGCCCTGGTGTTTCATTGCTATCAAATGTCTGTTGTTCAACAGGCTCTTCCGATACCAAAATTGTTACACTTGCCCCTTGCGGCTCGTAATCTTGACGCGCAATGTTTAATACGTTTGCACCAATAATATCAACTACGTCTCTAAGAATATCTGTAAGACGGTCAGCGCTATACTGCTCGTCAATGTACTCTAAATATTCCTTACGTTGTTGCTCTGTTTTGGCGTAACAAATATCGTATATGCTAAAGCTTAAACTCTTAGTTAAGTTGTTAAAGCCATGGAGTTTAATTTTATCAAAGGGCTTGTTCACAATAGACCAACCTTCAAACTGTAAATCTGCTTAGCAGAACCAAAAGTTTGCGGATTTTATACGAAAATCACGCTATGAAAAAGCGTTATTTTTACTCGCTTTCAACAACCTCGTGGCTGTGTGTAATTTCCACTGCTTTATCAAGCATTAACGCGACAGAGCAATACTTTTCAGCCGATAATTGAACAGCTCTTGCCAAGTGTTTTTCTGACACGCTACGGCCAGTAACCACAAAGTGTAAGTTAATCTTCTTAAACACTCTAGGCGCAGATTCAGCACGTTCGCTCGTTAGTTGCACTTCAACGTTGTCAAAATCTTGTTTCGCTTTTTTTAATATGCTTACAACATCAACAGATGAACAACACCCTGCTGACATTAAAACCATTTCCATTGGAGATGGAGCCGCACCTTCTGCACCCGCATCAAATACCACATTGTGACCCGATTCAGAGCGCCCTAAAAAGGTATCACCTTCAACCCACTTCACTCTTGCTTGCATAACATACCCTATATAAAAGCAATAACACCGCCAAAAGGCGGTGTATATTTTTAGTTATTCTAATTACAGTAAAATTTTAAACGGCAGAGTCGAACATATTTTTGACCAACCCTGCGAATTCCTCAATGAACTCTCTTTGTTCCACGGTGACACGTTGCTCAGTAACGCTAGACAGCACCTCTTGAAGATCATACACAATGCCGTCAACCTCACGCACTATCAAGCTACGTTGCTCTGTAGTAAGCTCTGAGTGTTGCTCACAGATCCGTATGACATTCTCTGCTATAACGTCTTCGATGAGCTCCATGACCTTAGGGGCACCGGGCTTAATTTCACCAGGCTTCTCAAACAAGGCTAAATTTTGCGTCAGATACATGACTAATTCGTCATAACCTTGCTTATCTAAAACCATCTCTACACCACCTAAGATTTTATTGTCATCTGTTATAGATTTAAGCAGAAACTGACGCCTAATGCTACTTTTGTAGAACAGTGGAAATTAAAAAAAGCAGCCTAAGCTGCTTTTTTTAATAGCAAAGTATTAGCATTCTATCGAAACTCATGAATGCTGTACAATCATGCTAATCACTTAGTCGATGTTTAAGCCAGGGCTTAAAGTACCTGGTAGCGTTACTTTCTCAAGTTCAACAGATGCCACCGGGAAAGCACAGTAGTCAGCCGCATAATAAGCGCTAGCTCTGTGGTTACCTGATGCACCGATGCCACCAAATGGCGCTGCACTTGATGCACCTGTAATTGGTCGGTTCCAGTTCACGATACCAGCACGGATGCGACGCAAAAAGTGATCGTAATCGGCTTCATTATCACCAAGTAAACCCGCCGAAAGACCAAAACTCGTGTCATTGGCTTTTTCGATTGCAGCATCGAAATCGCTATAACGGAATACCTTTAACAACGGACCAAAGTGCTCCTCATCAGGGAAATCTGCCACATTAGTACATTCAATAATGCCTGGTGTTACAAAGCCTGTATTCGGTGTATGCGTCAGCTCCAGCAGTGACTCTCCACCGAGCGCTTGCAATTGTGCTTGTGCTTTTACCATGCCAGCTGCCGCCGCTTCTGAAATCATTGATCCCATAAATGGCTGATCAGCATCATCAAAGTTACCTACTTTTATCGCTTTAGTCGCGCGAAGTAAGTGCTCAAGAATGGCATCACCTTGTGCACCCGTTGGCAAAAATAGTTTACGCGCACAGGTACAACGTTGACCACTTGAGATAAATGCAGACTGAATAATATCGTGTACTACCGCTTTAGTGTCTGATGCATCTTTTACAATCAGCGGGTTATTACCACCCATTTCAAGCGCCAAAATTTTACCTGGCTGACCTGCATACTGCTCATGCAACAAGTGGCCTGTGCGTGAAGAACCAGTAAAGAACAAACCATCAATGCCCTTGTGAGACGCTAATGCTTTACCTGTTTCAACTTCCCCTTGCACAAGGTTAATAACCCCTGCTGGCAAGCCAGCTTGTTGCCATAGCTTTAACGTTAACTCTGCAACATAAGGCGTTAATTCAGAAGGCTTGAAAATAACGGTATTACCAGCCAATAAAGCTGGCACAATGTGACCGTTTGGTAAGTGGCCAGGGAAATTATAAGGACCGAATACAGCAACTACACCGTGTGCCTTGTGGCGAATAATAGCTCGGCCAACTGGCATTGGGTTTTCCACTGTGCCAGTTCTTTCGTGATACGCTTTCTCGGAAATAGCGATTTTACCAACCATAGCACCGGCCTCGGTGCGAGTTTCCCAAAGCGGTTTACCCGTTTCTTTTGCGATCGCAATCGCTAGCTCTTCACTATTTTCTTTGAGAACTTCAGCAAAACGTTTAACGATATCCAAACGCGCAGAGAAATCTAAATCACTCCAAGTGAAAAATGCCTGACGCGCAGCTTTTACAGCTTCATCAACTTGCTCAGCTGTGGCTGAGTTTGCTTGCCAGATCACGTCGTTATTTGCCGGGTTCACAGAGCTAAATGCGCTGCCTAAACCTGCTTTCCATTCACCATTAATCAGTTGGGCAGGATGTGTTGTCATAATAATTACCTACAAATTTAAAGAGTTGCGATGCTGACAGTATCACCGTCAACAATATTCAATGCCTTGGCTACATCCGCAGGAATAAGCACTTCATCACTGTCTGGAGTAATATGAAGTTCTGCCACTGTAGCGCGGTATCCAGCTAGTTTATCATTGGCAACCATAACAGGGGAACCACCCTTATTTTGGCCAATGCGCACTTGCTTATTTTGCACTGAGCGTACGGTACGAATATTATCCACTTTTGCTTCAACAGTAGGACCTGCATCAAAGATATCTACATAACCGTTAAAAGTGAAACCTTCGCTTTTAAGTAACTCAATAGCCGGTCGCGTATTATCATGCACTTCACCTATCACTGCCTGCGCATCTTTGCTCAGCAAGTTCACATAGATTGGGTACTTAGGCATCAATTCTGCAATAAATACCTTCTGACCTATACCAGTTAGGTAATCCGCTGTTGGAAAGTCCATTGAAAAGAAGTGCTCTTCCAGCCATTGCCAGAATGGGCTTTTACCATTGTCATCAGACACACCGCGCATTTCTGCTATAACTGTATCGGCAAATCGGTGTTGGTGCTGTTTGATAAACATAAAGCGAGACTTAGACAGTAGCTTGCCATTTAAGCCTTTACGGTAACCATCTTTTAAAAACAGTGTACATAACTCAGTGGCGCCCGTGTAGTCATTACACAGCGTTAAAATATCAACCGCTTTATAGACATTTAAAGTACGAGATGAGTGAATGACCTTACTCAAGTGGTAATGATAAAACGCATCATCTAATCCCACGGCAGCTTCAATGGCACTGGTACCAACTACTTCGCCAGTGTCAGTATCTTCAAGTACAAACAAATATCCTTCATCAAATGGAATATCGGTTTCTTTTTTGAAAGACTCTTCAGAGCGATCGATTTTACTATGCAAAAGCTCTTCGTTCACTGGTAATGAAGTAAAACCATGACCCGACTCATGGGCTATGTTTAAAAGCGCTGGATAATCGCTTTTTTGGATTGGGCGAAGGATCATCATGAGCCCGCTTACTCCTCAAGTTATAACACTAAACGGTAGATTAGGGCCGCGAAATGAACACAGCCCACCAAGACTAGGCGTTACTTGCGACAACACTCGCAACTGCTTTTTCGAAACGCGCCATACCTTCACGAATATCCGCTTCAGGGATCACTAATGAAGGAGTGAAACGTACAACATCAGCACCAGCGACTAAAGACATAACACCCTCTTTAATGCCAGCTACTAAGAAATCTTTCGCGCGACCTTTGTATTGCTCAGCAACAACACCACCTAATAATAGGCCCTTGCCTCGCAATTCGCTAAATACATGGTATTTATCGTTGATGGCCATCAGCAATTCACGGAACAGTGCTTCTTTCGCTTTAACACCGTCTAATACTTCAGAGGTGTTAACTGTATCAAACGCCGCTTCAGCTACCGCACATGCTAATGGATTACCGCCATAGGTAGAGCCGTGAGTACCCACTTTAAGGTGCTTAGCAATTTCTGCTATCGTGATCATCGCACCGATAGGGAAGCCACCACCTAATGCTTTTGCTGTTGTTAAGATATCAGGTGTTACACCTAAACCTTGATAAGCATAAAGTTCACCTGTACGGCCAACACCTGTTTGTACTTCATCAAAAATAAGCAATGCATTATGTTTAGTACATAACTCGCGAACACCTTTCACAAAGTCAGCATCCGGAGAAACAATACCACCTTCCCCTTGGAGAGGTTCCATCATTACTGCACAGGTATTATCTGAAATTAGCGCTTCGAATGCAGCCAAATCATTATAATCACAATGAACGATATCACCCGGCTTAGGACCAAAGCCATCTGAGTAAGCGGCTTGACCACCAACCGTTACAGTGAAGAAAGTACGACCGTGGAAACCTTTATTGAAAGAAATAATTTGTGATTTCTGCTCACCGAAATTATCCAGCGCAAAACGACGTGCTAACTTTAGCGCCGCTTCGTTTGCTTCCGCACCAGAATTGGCGAAATAGACTTTGTCAGCAAAAGTGGCATCAACCAACTTTTTAGCTAAACGCAGTGCAGGCTCATTGGTCATGACGTTAGACAAGTGCCAAATTTTCTCACCTTGTTCTTTCAGTGCAGATACTAATGCAGGGTGACAATGACCTAAGCAGTTTACGGCAATACCGCCAGCGAAGTCGATATACTCTCGACCTTCTTGGTCCCAAACGCGTGACCCTTCACCTTTTACTGGGATTACCGCCGATGGTGCATAGTTAGGCACCATAACATCATCGAATAATTCACGATTAATAGTCATTTTAACTCCTCATTTTGTTGAGTACTGCACCATTGATAGTGGTTATTTCACATTCAATTATTACGTATTTTGCAGTAATAATTGCAAATTGGCGCAAAATTCATTCACCCATTATTTCAGAAAAAATGCTTAAAGTCTCATAGAAAACTTTCATAGAGCCCTTGATATTCAAGGGATTGAGATAATTTTTCAGTGCCAGTGAATAACTATTTGCGTAAATTTAGGTAAGGTAGTAAGTCTGTAAGCTTCTTAGACTCATTTGCTAAAAAGCATACTGAATGAATAGTCGTAAAAAAAATTAGATAAATATTATGAAATCGTCAATTGCATGCCATGGAATGTGCAAGTTGAGAGCACTTTTTGCTCTGCTTTTGTCAAGCCTAAGTAATTAAACCAGATCTCTACTTCATCATCTTCAATAAAATGGTTGTCCTTAAGCATAAGGTACAATGCATAGCCGTGCGCCTTTTTAAGAATCAACGTTAACGGCAGTGGATCTGACAACTTTTTATCCGAATTTGGTAGATAAATAGCTGCAAGCTCTTCCATTGGTGCTGCAAAAGGTAAATAACGAAATGCCATTTTCTCTATCAATTGATGCGTGACACTTGCCGAATGCTCGAGCAACAGGTTACGCAAAAATAACGGATCGGGCCCCAGCTCAAGCAAAGCAGTATGTAAATCTTTATGGCCTTTATCCCGCGCCTTCTTCACTCTGTCTTGCCAGATATTTTCAAACGTTCGCAAATATAACCGAGTTAACGCCGCTTTACCTACATCAAGCATCATACCCAATGTATATGCGTGTTGCTCCTTAACTCCGCAAATGATTGCCAATTCTTTTGCAGCCACGGCAGTAGACATACTCAATTCACGCAATTTGCGCTTCATCAATGGAAATGGTTCTGTTGAGTGAGGTAACCAATGGCGCATCGCATAGGTTGGTAAAACCCACTGTAAATTTTCAAGGCCTAAATAACGCAATGCAAGCGCTGGCGTATCCACCTTGACGGACATCCCAGTAGAGCTTTTCTTTCGATATTGAGGCATATTGACCAATGAGACGAGCTCCCGTCCTAACCAAGAAAGGTCATTGACTAAAGGCTCTAAACGACCAACCGATGCAGAGCGTACAGCTAAAAGATCAAAAATAGCAGGTACACCATCTTCAATCCCCATAACTTCATAGTACAAACAGCCAATATCATCGCGTTGCTTGTTGATTGACTCTTCAATCGCTTTGTGGATATGTGCACTAGCCTTGGCAATATATTTATGATGGCTTGTACTACTTTCTTTGCGCTTAGCTGCTGCTGCAATTTCCACTTCTAGCATAGTGCGCTGCGGCACTTTTGCACCTAAATCCATTTCTAGTGTATGGATATAACCGAGTTGCTGTTGAGCGAAGCTATGGCTAATCAATAAGTCGTGAGCGCGCTCTGTCAAAGCTTGCGCCATCCTTAAATGCTTGTTCTCTTCATTCATAGGATACTCATCAGCCCTAAATTATTCATATAGTTACAAGATTAGAAGCGACGAATAAAGTTATCAAGTAAGCTCAAACCATGCTCCGTCAAAATAGCTTCTGGATGAAATTGCACACCTTCAAGTGCTAAGTCATTATGGCACAGGCCCATGACCTCATCCACTTCACCTACTGCATTTTGTGTCCAAGCCGTCACTTGTATGTCATTCGGTAAGGTTGCTTTATCTACAACTAGTGAGTGATATCGACATACCGTAAACGGATCAGGCAAGCCCGTAAACACCCCTTGATTGTTGTGTCTAATCGAAGATGTTTTACCATGCATAACAATGTTGGCTCTGATGATTTTCGCACCTAACACTTGAGCAATTGATTGGTGCCCTAAACAAATTCCCAAAATTGGGATCTTTCCTTTAAACTGTTCGATCGCAGCTAACGATATGCCTGCTTCATTTGGTGTGCAAGGACCAGGCGACACAACAATGTATTTTGGATTCAAGGACCGAATGTCAGACAAACTCAACGCATCATTGCGCTTAACTAGCACTTCTTGATCTAAACGTTGGAAATACTGCACTAAGTTATAAGTAAATGAATCATAGTTATCGATCATTAATAACATAGAAATTTCCATAAAAAAGCCAGGCGAAAGCCTGGCTATAATCAAACTTTCATTTTATGGACGCGGGATAAAGCCCACAGCGTCATAGACTGCTTTTAGTGTTTTCTCAGCTCTCGCGCCTGCTTTCTCTGCACCGCTTTTCATGATTTGATCAAGCAAGTTTTTATCTTCACGAATCGCTTTAAAGCGCTCTTGGATAGGCTCAATCATTGCGACTACGGCATCCGCAGTGTCTTTTTTAAGGTGACCATACATTTTATCTTCGTATTCTGGCACTAACTCCTCAATTGAACGTTTTGTTGCAACTGATAACAATGTCAATAAGTTAGATACGCCTGGCTTTTCAGTACGATCGAAATAAATGCGCGCTTGTTCGTCAGAATCTGTTACCGCTTTTTTAAGCTTTTTCTCAATTTTTTTCGGTTCATCAAGCAGCATGATGTAGGCATTTGGATTGTCGTCCGACTTGGACATCTTTTTTAGAGGATCTTGTAAGCTCATTACACGCGCCCCCAACTCTGGGATATAAGGTTCTGGCACCTTAAATACATCACCATAAAGATTGTTAAAACGTGTTGCGATATCACGCGTTAATTCAAGGTGCTGCTTTTGATCTTCTCCTACTGGCACATGGTCAGCTTGATACAATAAGATATCTGCCGCTTGTAGCACCGGATATGCAAATAAACCCACATTCACATTATTCGAATGCTTTGCTGATTTATCCTTGAACTGAGTCATACGGTTAAGCTCGCCCATTTGCGCATAACAGTTTAACACCCAGCCTAACTGAGCGTGTTCTGGCACTTGTGATTGCACAAATAGTGCCGCTTTTTCAGGGTCGATGCCACACGCAGCATACAACGCAACGCCATCTAAAACACGTTGACGTAACATTTCTGGCTCTTGGCGAATCGTGATGGCGTGCAAATCAACAAGCATAAAGAAACTTTCATGATCTTCTTGTAAGTTAAGCCACTGGTTAATGGCACCTACGTAATTGCCTATTGTCATACCACCGGTTGGCTGAATGCCACTTAACACTACTGGTTTAGTCATGATGTTCCTTTATAAAAATTCAATTATCGCTGAGTTAAAATGGGGATTATATCCAAGAACCCATCACATAGGTACTGTGGATTAAGATCTTGTAGATCGACCCCTTGATTGTATCCATAGGTCATTGCAACGACATCCATATTGGCATTTTGCGCGGCTTCAATATCGCTTTTAGAATCTCCGACCATGATCACATCGCTAGCTGTTAGTGCTAACTTTGAACACGCTTTAAGTAAAGGCTCTGCCGATGGTTTTTTCTGTCCATCATCTCCGCATATGATCACATCAAAGTGCGAACTCATATGCAGCTTGTCAAGCAAGCTCATAGTAAAAACACGATCTTTATTAGTGATCAGCGCCTTTTTAAAGCCAGATAAAGCCGCTAAACCCGTTTCAACATGTGGGTAAAGCGTCACATACTCACCTACGAGCTCTGCATAATGACGTTTGAAAGTGCAAATAGCAAGGTCAATTAATGTCTCGGATAACTCAGGATTAAGCGTCATTGACCCACTTAATCCCCGCTTTACCAGCATATCAATACCATTGCCTACCCACCCAGATACTTGAGCATAACTGACTATGGGAAACGCGACTTCGGTCAAAGTCAAGTTAAGCGCCATATACATATCTTGGGCGCTATCAACCAATGTACCATCCAAATCAAATAAAACGCCTTGATAACGCATTAGCCAACCTGCTCTAATTGCTCACGCATTTGTGAAATCACAGCCTGATAATCTGGCTGATTGAAAATTGCCGACCCAGCGACAAACATATCTGCACCAGCCTGCGCCACTTCTGCGATATTATCAGCTTTAATGCCGCCATCTACTTCTAAGCGAATATCCCTGCCAGTTGCATCAATCAGTGAACGAACCTGACGCAACTTTTCTAGCGTTTGCGGAATAAAGCTTTGCCCTCCAAATCCTGGATTCACAGACATCAGTAATATCACGTCCAGTTTATCCATCACATAATCTAAGTAATGCAATGGCGTTGCAGGATTGAACACTAACCCAGCCTGACAGCCATGTTCCTTTATCAAACCAATAGTTCGGTCAATATGTTCACTTGCTTCTGGGTGGAATGTGATGATACTTGCGCCTGCTTTTGCAAATTGTGGGATCAGAGAATCGACAGGTTTAACCATCAAATGCACATCGATTGGCGCTGTAATGCCATAATCTCGCAAAGCTTTACATACCATCGGGCCAAAAGTTAAGTTAGGTACATAATGATTATCCATAACATCAAAGTGCACAACATCTGCACCAGCACGAAGGACTTTTTCTACATCCTCCCCCAAACGCGCTAAATCTGCGGATAAAATAGATGGCGCAATAAGATATTTTGAAGATACTGACACGGTAAAGCCTCTCTAATTCCTCGGTATTCTGCCCGTTACTTTACCCTATTTTACCGTATCCACCCAGAATAATAAGCACTTAGCGGATCCCTCGTGCATTTCAATAAAAATACAGTCTTAAGAGTCACTATTTTTAGTTTGTTTAATGACCAACTATTGTGTATTATTTGAGAATTGCTGGAAGTTGGAGAACTTACTTATGTTGGGTCGGCTTAAAACACGGATGCTAGTGCTGGGCACCATATTGGTGTTATCAGGCGGGGTAGCTTCGCAAGACAAAAGCGTTATCGCACTTGCGGGGTATAACACATGTACATGTCAAACAGCACAACAAAACAATACACAAGCTTGTAAACAGCAAGCTCACGTTAACTGGTATTCTTGGTTAATGGGTGAGAGTAGTAACGCGCAATTTCATTACCTCGACCTACTAGAACTGCTATTAGGTTCTAGCGATGACGAGGAAGTTAGCTTTAAACCTAGGTTTTAATTCCTGATGCGCTTTATTGCGGTAGTTCAAAGTGTACTTGCAGCACTGTTTGGTGTACAAAGCGAGCAAAAATACCAAGATGACTTTCACAAACCGTCTGCGGTCCCTTATATTGTTGTTGGGATAGTTTTGGTGACATTGTTTGTGATCTTACTCAGCGCTTTTGTGAATCAAATCGCTTCTTAAACTTTTCACCCGTATACAGTGCCATCAACTCATTTACCTTATTGCGACCATTACCTTTGGGACTTATCGTGCGCTTCACTTGGATCACATCTAATTTAGCTTGACTGTATATTTTACGTGTCCAAACCGTATCGTGATTTGAAATGAGTACTGGTGTTTGTTGTGAAAATGCCGCCGTCTCAGCCAAATTTGCCAAGTTGGCCTGATCATCTAAGTCAAAACCCCCTTTAGCATAAGAAGTGAATGACGCTGTTTTGCTCAACGGCACATAAGGAGGATCGCAGTACACGACCGCATTTTGTGGCAAGCGCTTAAAAACATCCGTATAACTTTTACAAGTAAACGTCGCACGCTGTGCCTTGCAAGCGAATGCATAAAGCTCTTTTTCTGGGAAATATGGACGCTTATACTTGCCAAATGGAACGTTGAATATTCCTTTTAGGTTATATCTACATAAACCGTTATAACCATGACGATTCATATATAGGAATAAAACAGCTCGCTCGTAAATATCGACACTTTCATTAAACTGCAAACGGTAAGCATAGTAGGCGTCGGGATGATTGTTGAGTTCAACAAATAGTTTTTTAGCATCGCTGACAAACTCGTCAGGCTGGCGCTTCAACTCATTGTATAAGTTAATCAAATCCGCATTGATATCATTTAAATGATAATGTTTAAAATCTGTATTCAAAAACACAGATCCCGCACCAACAAATGGTTCAACCAATGTATCTGCTTCTTGGCTTGCCAACTGCAGACGCCGAGCGATATCTTCAACCAAACTGTATTTTCCACCAGCCCATTTGAGGAAGGCCCGAGTCTTTTGTTGCATACTGATTCTAGTTATAAAAAATGTGGAGCGATCTTACACTAAAAGTCGATAATTACCGAGTAGGTAAGCTTATTTCCTGTTTAATTTTGTCAACTTTCTTAAAAAATGGTTGGCCATTCAATACTGCTTGTGGCAATTTTGATCGCGCAGCTTGAGCTGCCTCCAAAGTCGCATAAGGTCCTTGAACAACTATCCACCACTCACTATCAAAACGTATTGCTCGATAAATTTTTACATCTCTTAAATTGTATTCGTTTGCAAACTCACGAGCCACGTTAAACTCCTTCACAGCCGAAAGCTGTACAACCCATTCATCATCACCCAAGGTCATCAATAAAGGACCATCACCGACCATAACATTTTCTTCATTTGAGGTCTCAGGGAGGCTTTGTGTCTGTACTTCAGCTGTGGCAGAGCCTTGTTGTTTAGACGTCTGAGTTTGCTCATCAGTGGATGGCTGTTGTTGTGTCTTTGCTGCTGTGCTTTGAGGTTCAACTGCTTCCGGTTGTTCACTTGTTGAAGACTTAGCTTGAGTGATTTCCCTCTTGAATTGTTCTACCTCATTAGAAGCTGTGATGGCCTGTTCACTCGCTTCATTCGAACTATTGACCGCCAAAGCCGAAACAATCGCAGCAACATCCTGAGATGAAGGATTTGGATTTGACTCAGTCTCAATTTGTGGTGAGGAGTTTTGTACATTCTCAGCGGCCTGAGGTGGCTGCTCATTCAACCCTTGTTCATTCGGGCTGTTTTGGTGTTCATCCGCTAAGTTTTCAGTAAGTACTTGCTCACTTTGCAATACCGTCTCTGTTTGCTGTTTACTTTGAGATTGTGGCAAAAACGATACAAGTTCTTTTTGATAAATAAAAGCCACCATCAACATCGCTAATAGCACGGCAAAAAGAATAAGATGCCATGACGCCTTTTTCTTAGTGGGTTTTGCAGCTCTTAAATCAACTTGCAACTCAGGCTGCCATTGTAATAAAAGTGTTGGGTTACCAGCGCAAGAACGCAAAAACGTTTGAAAAATAGGATCTTCATCCATCGGAAGCTGTTTAAAGAACATCGCCATCAAACGTTTAGATTCAACTAACGATAAAGGTTCAATATGAATATCTAAAGCGTCCGGTAAGATACTTGGCGCTTGTGCAGTCAGTAAAATATACAGGGTGTCTGGGCTTTTTTTAGCTAACAGTTGGAGCTCTGCTATCATTTCATCGGATAAATGACGCGCACCGTCCAAAACCCAAAGACAAGGTCCACAGGCTTGCTCTCGATATAACTGGAAAAAGTTTTGACTCAATGACTGCGTCGCATCTATCAAAGGGCGTGTGAAACTGTTTTGAAGCAGCTGAGTCATAAGCTCAGCGTCTTTCATTGAAGCTGATAAGTGAATAAAGGCCTTGTTAAATTCTGGGTACTTATCAGTGATAAAGGATTCGGCTAAGTAGCTTTTTCCAAGTCCTGATGAGCCCACCAGACAAATTAAATTTTGCCCATACTCAAATTGCAGGGCGACACGATCAACTAACGCTGAACGACTCGGCAATATTTGCGACTGCATTAGCGCCCTATAAGTGCTCTCACCGTGTCATCAGACACGTCATCAACTAAAGCGCACTTGCCAAGGGCCGTGGGAACAATAAAGCGAATCCGGCCTTGCTTATTTTTCTTGTCTTTGCGCATATGATGTAAAAACTGCTCTGAAGTCATATCTACTGGTACCTCGGTCGGCAAACTGTAGTTTGCTATCAATGCAGTAATTCTAGCAACTTCCGCGCCAGCCAACGAGTCCCTTAAATGCGCAAGCTTAACAGCCAACACCATACCTGCAGCGACAGCTTCGCCGTGAAGCCAGTTTCCATAGCCCATTTGTGCTTCAATCGCATGGCCGAACGTATGCCCTAAATTGAGCAATGCTCTTAACCCGGCTTCAGTTTCATCTTGAGCCACTATCTGCGCCTTAATTTCACAGCAACGATGGATAACGTGTGTTAAAGTTGCTTGATCAAGTTGCTGTAAAGCAGCGTGATGTGTTTCGAGGTAACTTAAAAATTCTGCGTCGTAGATAAGACCATATTTGATCACTTCTGCCATACCTGCTGCAAATTCTCTCGCAGGCAAAGTTGATAGGCTATCCGTATCAATAAAAACCGCTTTAGGCTGATAGAAAGCACCTATCATATTTTTGCCCAGCGGATGGTTTACTGCCGTTTTACCACCCACAGACGAGTCAACTTGCGATAGCAATGTCGTAGGAATTTGAATAAATGGCACACCGCGTTGGTAACAAGCAGCAACGAAACCACTAAGATCACCAATCACTCCGCCACCCAGCGCAATTAAACAAGTATCTCTGCCACAGTTATTTTCTAACAAAAAAGCATTTACTTGTTCAAACGACTCTAAATTCTTAAATTGCTCGCCGTCGGGTAATAAATAGTGCAAAGGTTTCAGTGCTTTTAGCGCGTCAAGCAAGCGCTCGAGGAATAGTGGTGCAATAGTGTGATTGGAAATAATGACAGGACGGCAATTACCAATATGCTTAGCAAGCCGTCCAGCATCTGCTAGAAGGTTTTGACCAATATAGATAGGGTAGCTGCGTTCGTTTAAATCCACCTTCAACTCAAGCATCCATCCCTCCTAGGTGATCAAAATAATTAAAAATCTAGCTTTTCTATGATTTGATTTGCGACAACTTTCGCGCTTTGCTCATCTGTGCGCACAACAAAGTCTGCCACTTCTTTATACAGAGGTTCACGCTCCTCTGCCAAACGCTCTAGCACGTCACGTGGCGCTTCTTCTGTTTGTAACAGAGGACGACGCTTATCACGTTGTGTACGAGCCACTTGCTTTTCAATTGGTGTTTCTAGATAAACAACGATACCACGCGCGGATAACTTATTGCGCACCTCTTTGCTCAATACCGAACCACCACCGGTAGCTAAAACTATACCTTGCATTTCTGTGAGGTCTGAAATTACGCCTTCTTCGCGTAAACGGAACCCTTCCTCACCCTCAAGATCAAACACCCACGCAATATCTGCGCCAGTACGGCGTTCAATTTCTTGATCCGAGTCGAAAAATTCAAGGTGTAATTGATCAGCTAGGTGACGACCAATTGTGCTCTTACCAGCCCCCATCGGGCCAACTAGAAATATATTACGTTTCTCAGCCATATCTTTTTAGTACTAACGAACTCTAAAATTTGAAATAAAACCCCGCCTAACGACCTGGCCCCAAAATTAAGGAGGGGATTATCTCAATATTCTGTGAACGATTTCAAGTCAAATAGTATAAAAAGCAACTAAGGCATGTAAATTCGTTCAACTATCTACCAATTACTGACTATCCAACATGATTTTAGGGGTCACGAATATCAGTAATTCTTTCTTTTCATTAATTTCACGGGTATTTCTAAACATAGCACCCAAATACGGAATATCTCCCAACAAAGGTATTTTGCTGACCGCACTGGTGATTTCTTGCTGGTAAATCCCACCAAGTACTACTGTCTGGCCATTATCAACCAAAACTTGCGTTTGAATTTGTTGCGTATTGATCGCTACCGCAGGGCCATTCGGTGTTTGTACATTATCACCACGAGTGTCTTGCGTGATCACCAAATCCAAAATGATTTTATTATCTGGTGTAATTTGTGGTGTTACCTCCAAACTTAATACCGCTTTTTTGAAACTGACCGATGTTGCACCACTCGATGCTGCTTCAACATACGGAATTTCCGTACCCTGCTCTATTCTTGCTTTTTTTTGGTTTGCCGTCGTAATGCTGGGTGTCGCTATAATTTCACCCTTATTTTCTTGTTCTAATGCTGACAATTCAAGATCAATTAGGGTTCCATCGGCAAGTTTTGCGATATGCATACCAATTGTGCCCGCCGATGTACCAGATACAGGTAGATTTACATTCAACCTATTTGCTAAATCAGGGATCGCACCATTCGATAACTGTTCTGCCCCCGCTAAATTACCAGAGATAGCGTCTGAACCTTGTTGATCACTGAACCCCCAACGAACGCCTAAATCTTCTTGCACATTGTCTTTTACTGTGACCATACGCGACTCAATGCGTACTTGCTTCACTGGCACATCTAAAGTCTCAACCATACGGCGAATACTTTCAATACTTCGCGCACTATCTTTAATAAGCAAAGTGTTAGTGCGTTTGTCTACTGACACACTGCCTCGTTCACTCACAATGCTGTTAATATCAGTTTTGAGTAAATCTGCAAATTCTTCCGCTTTGGCATAATTCAATTGAATATATTCGCTGTATAGCGGTTCTAGTTCTTCGACCTGTTTACGCGCCTGCAATTCTTTTGCTTCGCGTGCCGCCAGCTCTTCAGACGGCGCAACCATCAAAATTGAACCATCCATGCGTTTATCAAGGCCTTTGATCCTCAGAACCACATCCAGAGCTTGATCCCAAGGTACGCCGTCCAAGCGTAATGTGATATTTCCTGACACTGAATCACTGGTCACAAGATTAAAATTGTTAGTATCCGCAATGATCTGTAACACTGAGCGTACTGGAATATCTTGAAAGTTAAGCGTAATAGGTTGGCCTTGGTAATTTTTACTGAGTCCAAAGCTATGTTCTTCATCATCTTTTTCAACCGTTAATGTGAAGATATTTCCTAACTGCTGATAGGTATATTTAAATGCTGTATTTGGTGCAATGACCATGCGGCTCTTTCCGTTCTCACGGAAAGTTTCCACGCTACTAACCACTGTACCGAAGTCAAGCACATCTAATTCATAAAGTAAGTCGTCAGGAATGCTTATATGGTGAAAATCTGCATAAATTTTACCTCCGCGCTCTTGCACATCAATTGCAGCTTGAGCATTATCGAGAAAAGCCAATATCTTAGCTTCCCCTTTCTCTCCTCGGCGGAAGTCTATAGATTGAATTTGGTTCATTTGCCCATTAAGCGCTTCGGTCACATCACTGGGCTCACTACCAAGGGGATTATTAGATACTTCGAGATAAACGATGTTGTTTTTCACATAGGTCTTGTAAAGTTTCAACTGCTCCATGTTCACCGTAACAATCAACCCCTGATCGTTTAGTTGGCTTTCAATACTGGTGATCCCCGCCTTGTTGACCATTAACGAACGCAGGCTTTCTTCGAACTCAGCACCAGGAAAAAACAGTTCAAAACGAGCTGGTTCATTCAATGCTTTCACTTCCGGAGAAATACCCAACTGCTCATCAAACACGAGCTCTAATTGCGTTTCACCCTCTGGTACTGGGTTATAGCGAACATCATAGAGCATTGGCACAGCGCATGCCCAGTTTGAAGCTAAAGCAAAAATACCACCTACGATAAATTTAACGCTCAATTTGCTCCTTAAGAGAGCCATATCTACACTACCTTTTTTGTTATTCACTCACCACGCTCCCATCTTCTTCACGGATCTCCACTCGGGATAAACGTTCTTTCCAACAGCCGCTGCCATCGGGGATGAGCTCTAAAAGTTCAACATATCCAGGCTGTACACTGATCACTTCACCGTGATACAAACCCATATATTGACCTCGTTTAATTTTATACAAACCTTGATCTGATGCTTTGATTAGCGCCCAAGTGACATCCTTTGTTGCGATTGTTCCTTTCATTGATAATGTATCTATTGGATATTTCTCCAATGGATCGCGATCTCTGTCAGGATCTGGGTGCAAGCAGTTTTGCACTTGGATCATTTTACTTTCAATAACCTCAGGCTCTGGTGCTACAAATGGACTACGCAAGTTTTGAGCTGTGTACTCAAAATGACTGAACTCTCGCATCTGCGGGATCGGCTCTACCTGCGGCGTGGCGCTTGCCTGAATTTGATCGATAAACTCTTTTTGTTCTGCGGTATTGTCATTGCAACCACTCAATGCACAGAGCAAAACTGAAGAACTTATTAGGCGCCAGTTCATGGTGCATCACCTTGCTCATAACGATAGGTTTTTGCGACCACACTAAAAATAAGCTTACTACTGCCTGAGTTTTCAATTCTAAAGTCGTGTAAACTGACTATTCGCGGCAACTGAGCAACTTTGCTAACAAACTCTCCAAACTCATGGTAGGTACCTATCACCTCCAATTTAATGGGTAGTTCAGTATAAAATTCTTTTTTGTTTTCCGATAGCCAGCCAATTTTTAAAAAGGTTAAGCCACTGGATGTACCGACATAAGTTAAATCATCCAATAGCCCTGGCGTTTCATTTGAAGTGGGCAATCGGCGTAATAGTTGAGCAAATTGTTCTTCCATATCCTTCATTTGCTGGCGATATAAGTCTAAGTTATTTGCTCGTGCATATTTAATACGATAGCTATTTCTTAATGATGCTTCTTGTTGCACTTCTTGTTCATATCGTTCAATTGATGTTGACACAAGCAAACTGTAACCAACGGCAAAAGTCACGATAACGACCAGCGCACAACACATAACCTTAACAACAAATGGCCACTCGCCGATGTTGTCGAGCTCAATTTCGTTCCAATCGATGTTTTGTAAAGATTTTAAATCAAAGTCCACGTACAGTCTCATCAATACAAAAGTTAATTACCACGCTCAGCCACCTCAATCTCTCTAAATGGCTTCACATAAAAGTGCATTGTAAAATCACTTAACAACCTTGAATTTTGCTCGCCTGTTACAATGCCTTGAATCGATGGTTTTTCAAGTAAATACGAACCCTCAACCGCTCTTAACATCTGTGATAACCGGTTGTTTGACTCACTACGGCCCACCACTTTAACTAAGTTTTCTTTTCTTTCTAAACTGGTGAGGTAAACCCCCGCCGGCACCACTTTCACTACTTCATCAATAATTTGAGTGCCCAAATTTCGATTACTTTGCAATTCTTCGATTAAGTTGATCCGACGTTGCAAGCTGCCTTTTTGCTCGCTTAAATCGTTGATCTCTACAATCCTTGAATCGAGTTTAATCACTTCTGAACGAAGGTAGTCATTCTTTATGCGCTGTCCCTCAGTTAAGCTATCGTAAAAAGAACCAATCAGGTACAAAAACACCAACACAGCTGCAATGTTAAATGCAATGATAGTAAGAAATTTCTTCTGTGATTCCTGGCGCTTTTGCTCACGCCAAGGGAGCAAATTTATATGTGGCATGACGAAAAGCTCCTTAATGCCAACCCAGTTGCAACCACAAATTGAGGCTTGTGTCGCTCTAATACGTTACGATCTACCTTAGGTGCAATTTCCATATCGGCAAAAGGATCGGCAACTATAGTGTGAATACCCAACTCTTCTATCAACAGTCTATCTAGCCCTTCTACAAGCGCTGTTCCTCCTGTTAATACAATATAGTCCACTTGTTCCTTACCGCTACTAGTCATAAACATTTGAACCGCTCGCCTTACTTGCTGTAGCAGCGTTGTTTGAAATGGCGCCAAGACTTCAAAAATGTAATTGGGCGGCAAGTCCCCAGTGGTCTTCGCTATTTCAGCTTCATCAAATGATTTGTTGTAATAGGCGACAATACTGTTGGTGTATTGCTCACCGCCAAACACTTGGTCGCGGGTATATATGGTTTTGCCAGACAACACTACACTGACTAAGCTGATAACCGCCCCTACATCTATCACAGCCACCACTTTATCAAATGCATCAGCTGGTAATTGTCCATATAACACAGTTAAAGCTCGGCTCAATGCATAGTTTTCCACATCAACGACTTTTCCTTGCAATCCGCCTTCTTCCAAAGCACCCACACGCGCTTCTACGCTCTCCGTACGAGCGGCCGATAACAACACATTCATTTTAGATGGGTCTGCTTCATTAACAGAAATCTTTTCAAAGTCGATGCTTACTTCGTCCAGCGAATAAGGGATCAAGCTATCTGCTTCTATCGCAATTTGAGACTCTAATTCAGCATCAGTTAATGCAACGTCCATAAAGATAACTTTGGTAATCACCGTTTGCCCAGATACAGCCACAGCTGCATACTGAGTGAGCCGTGGCAAGCGCTTTTTAATTTTTCCAATAACTCGGCCTATTGCTTCGATATCTTGGATTGCACGCTCAGTGATTGCGCCTTTAGGAATAGGCTCAATGGCAACGCCTTCAACGCGATATCCAGCTGACGACTGCGACAGCAAAACAGCCTTGGCACAGTGAGAACCGATATCTATACCAATCATCATCGGAGCTTGCTTTTGAAAAAGGTTACTGAGCATGCGTTTGGTCTTTATCCTTTGTTTTAACTTTTAATAAGTTATAATTATAACGCGAAAATTATTAATCGTTTTTTATTCAAGATATACTAGCAGTGTCTACCTATAATTGGGAGTCTAACTAGGGAACATTCCGTGACTTTATTGAGAAGAGCAATACAATTTTTTATCGTTATAAGCCTTTTAGCGCTGCTTACGTTAATCAGTCTTTATTATTATGTCAAATCGGATATACCCAGTGTGGAAGTTTTGCGTGACGTACAGCTGCAAACTCCCATGCAAGTGTTTACCCAAGACGGCAAGCTGATCAACCAATTTGGTGAAAAGCGCCGTATTCCGGTCAAAATTAACGATATTCCAACGCCTTTGGTGCAGGCTTTTCTTGCCACTGAAGACAACCGCTTTTATGAGCACTTTGGTGTTGATCCAATCGGGATAGTTCGTTCTGCACTTGTTCTGATCAGTACTGGCCAGAAAAAGCAAGGAGCGAGTACCATCACTATGCAACTTGCTCGTAACTTCTTTTTGACACGCGAAAAAGCCTATATTCGTAAGGTGAAAGAGATTTTTATCGCTTTGCACATCGAAAACCTGTTGAGCAAAGATGAAATCCTCGAGTTATACCTCAATAAAATAGAACTTGGAAACCGCGCATTTGGGATCGGCGCTGCAGCGCAAGTCTACTATGGAAAATCATTGAATGACTTGACGCTGGCACAAATGGCAATGATCGCAGGTTTGCCCAAAGCACCTTCAGCGTTAAACCCTATTCGTAACCCAAAAAGAGCAAAATTACGCCGTAATGTCGTATTGGGCCGTATGCTCAAAGAGCGCTATATCAGCAAGGTACAGTACGATGAAGCTCGATCACAACCTATCACGGCCAAGTTACACGGCGCAGAAATTGAGCTCTATGCACCATATATTTCTGAAATGGTGCGAAGCTATATGGTTGAAACATACGGTGAAGACAAGGCGTATAACAGCGGCTTTAAAGTTTTCACGAGTGTGGAATCACACATTCAACAAGCGGCACAGCAAGCGTTAGTCAATAATTTACACAACTATGATATGCGTCACGGTTATCGAGGCCCAGAAAAAATCTTATGGAACCCAAGTGAACAGTTCCCAATGAGCCATGAACAAATTATGCAAGCACTGGGCAAAACGAAAGAAATCGCGCCATTAAAAGCGGCTGTGGTCATTACGGTTGATGAGCAAAGTGCAACTGTCTTGCTAAAAAATGGTAACGAAGTCACTTTGCAATGGCCAGGATTAAAGTGGGCGCGCGCATACATCACAGACACCCGCCAAGCCACACCACCAAAAACGGCAACAGAGATCCTAACACCTGGTATGCAGATTTGGGTAAGACAAGTTGCACAACAATGGCACCTCAGTCAATATCCTCGCCCTTCCAGTGCCCTAGTATCGCTCGATCCACAAGATGGCCGGATCAAAGCCCTCGTTGGTGGTTATAGCTTTGCACAAAGTCAATACAATCGAGCAACTCAAGCCAAGCGCCAAGTAGGCTCAAATATAAAGCCCTTCATTTACTCCGCTGCATTTGAAAATGGTTATACACTCGCCACCATTATTAATGATGCGCCCATTAATCAATGGGACAAGAGCGTAGGGGTTGCTTGGCGTCCGAAAAACAGCCCGGAAGTATATAATGGCCCTATTCGTATCCGACGTGCACTTGCGCAGTCTAAAAACGTTGTATCTGTTAGGCTTCTAAAAGGAGTTGGCTTAAATAAAACCGCAGATCATTTACTGAAATTTGGTTTCGATGATAAAGACATAAACCGCAGTGAATCGCTTGCTTTAGGTAGTGCGGCAATTACACCTCTTGAAATGGCTCGCGGTATGAGTACTTTTGCCAATGGCGGACACCTGATAGAACCCTATTTTATTAGCGAGTTACAGGATGCTTTTGGCAACACCTTGGGCAAAGCTGAACCTTTGATAGCCTGTAATGAAGAGCAACTGGAGAATACCCTTGAACATTGCGCACCTCGTGTCGTATCCGAACAAAACGCGTTCTTGGTGGCCAGCGCCATGCACAGCGCTATCTGGGGTGGTGGTAGCTGGCGTCACAAAACAGGTTGGACAGGCACTGGCTGGCGAGCTCAGGCATTAAAGCGTAAAGATTTATATGGTAAAACAGGTACTACCAACGACTCGGTTGATACTTGGTTCAGTGGTTTCAATCGCAATGTGCTCACGACCGTTTGGGTTGGCTTTGACGATGCAGGTAAACCACTTGGCCGTGCTGCTTACAATACGAATCTGGGTAAAAATCAAATTGTAGGCGCTGAAGCCGGCGCAACCACCGCTCAACCTGCTTGGGTTGAATATATGCGCGCCGCATTAGCGGATCAGCCGCTTGCGCCTGTAGAACCACCTCCGGGTCTCATATCAGTTCGTATTGATTTAAAAACCGGATTACTCAGCTCTAAAAATGATCATACAAGTCGATTTGAATATTTTGAGTCGGGCACCGCACCAAACAAATACGCGCTTGATGAAGACAACAGCACCCCATTTGACGACCAACAACCAGTCACGCAAGAAGAGCTATTTTAAAGCATACAATAAAGGCACCATCTGGTGCCTTCAAATCAGCCTATATACTATTTAACCTCAGCTGCACATAAGCGAATTTGCCCAATAAAGCTATTTCGCTCACTCTCTGCGTTATTTCCACTTGTAATAGCCTGCTATTACTTCGCGAAAATGCCTTGATATTAAGCGAAATATCATCATTGGATGTCGAAATAGTTGCAATGTTTCTATTGCTAGCTATCAAAACTCTTATCCACAGCTGAGGTTATTTAAGTTTTTGTACTAACCAGTACAGATCAGAATGTATCCCTGCAGCCGTCACTTCTTTTCCTGCACCTGGGCCTTGCAGTACTAATGGGTTACTCTCATACCAGACACTTTTGATCACAAAAATATTATCGCCCGGCGTTAAATGAGCGATGGCAGATGCTTTATCAACCAAAGCGATACCAACTTTAGCCGTCACTTTGCCACCTTCGCTTATCGTCAACGCGCCCGTGTAACGTAGCACTTTATCCTGCAGTATGGCACTTTTATGTTGCTCTTGGTAAAAAGCATCGAGCAACTCCCGGCGCGCTAAAAACTCATTCCAACTGCCCTGTGCTAACTCCACAGGCATAAGCGGTTCTAATGCAATATCTTTTAGGTCTAAATTAAGGCCAATATCACGGGCTAAAATCAGCAATTTACGCTGCATATCTCGCCCAGATAAGTCCTCTCTTGGATCAGGTTCAGTGTAGCCTATCTCTTGCGCTGTCAATACCAGTTCGGAAAATGACTTACTGCCATCAAAGCTACTACACAACCAAGATAAAGTACCTGAGAACACCCCTTCAATGTGCGTTATCTTGTCGCCACTATATTGCAAGTCAGCCAATGCAAAATTAATTGGTAGACCCGCACCGACGCTGGTGTTGTAGCGCCAGTAAAGGTCACGTTCCTCGAGTTGCTCTCGCAATCCTTGATACCATTGACTATTTGCTGTACCGGCATATTTGTTGGCACTGATCAAATGACAATCTTGTTTTACAAACTCTGGATACAGCTCACTAAAAGGCTCGCTAGCAGTTATATCGACGATCACTTTGTGCTCGTAATCTAATTCGCCAATACGCTCAATCAGTTCCTCTTTACCATATTGGACTGCTTCGTTTTGCCATTGCTGCTGCCAATTGTCTAAAGCAATGCCACTTGCACAAAAAAGCATTTGCTTGGAACGCACCAATGCAACGACTTTAACATCAAATTGATCTTGCAAACGAGACACTTGCTGACTGCACTGTTCAACAAACACTTCACCCACGTTACCGAGTCCAGCAATGATCACGGCTAACTCACGACCTTTGTTGATAAGCTTATCGTGCAGTAATGCCAAAGTGTCGCTATCAATAGCTTGGTCCGTCAAAAACAAAGCATATTCTGAGGCAACGTGCTTAAAACGTACTACGACATCCTGTTCATTGAGAAGCTGTTGTGTTTGTAACTGTAAGTGCGCAATATCGGCGCTCGGGGCAACAATTGCACAACCTTGCAGCGCACTTTCGACAATATTTGCTCTGCCTGTTAAGGTCTGTAATACCGCATGTGTATGTGCGGCCGGTACCAGTAAAAACGCATCTCCACTCGCTTCAAAATGATGAATGCTGTGTTGAATAAGCTGGCTTAACTCTCCAACTTCACCTTGCGCCAGTCCATCTACTCGAATTAAATCAAGCTCATTAAAAGTGGTAATAAATCGTTTTGCTTTACTATAACCTTCTTTGACAATTTCCGTTGGCGTAGCTTCAGCATCAAAGCTGCTGCGCACTTGTAATTTAATTGCGGTACTTTTAAGTGGTGATAAGGTCTTTGCATGTAGTACAGGATTACCCAATCGGGCTAACAAGTTAGCTTGTGAGCGGCACACTTTATTGTACTTAATAGCGCTAGCAACTTTACGGGGATCAGTACTAAACACCCCCTGCGTATCAGTCCAAATCGACACGGCGTCCGCATCAATATAATTTGCCAACAACGTGGCACTATAATCGCTACCATTACGACCGAGCGTGACGGTTTTACCATCAGCGTCTGAGGCGATAAATCCAGTAACAACATGAATAACGTCATCATTTAAACATTCATTACAGGCTTGCTTATTTTGCTGATGTAGCAATTGACCATGGTGTAATCGAAACAAACTACGTGCGTCTATATCTTTGGCTACACTACCCAGTTGTGACAAATAACTGGCTAAGATCCGCGCCGACCATAGCTCGCCATGTGCCAGTAAACTTGCTTCATGCAATGTACCTTGCTTACCCGCTTCGGTGATAACTTGCAGCTCTTCTAGCAAACATGCGAGCAGGTCACGTTGCTCATCACCTTTCAATAAAGCGCGGATCAACTCAGTTTGATGATTCTCAAGTTGCAGCAATATATCACTAAAGCCTTGGCTATCTTTTTGTTGATAGCACTCCCAAAGTTTCACGAGCGTATTAGTAGTTTTACCCGCAGCGGATACAACAACACAATCACCTTCTTTGCATTGACTTAACACGATTTGCGCAACAGCTTGATAACGCGCCGAAGAACTCAGACTAGAGCCGCCAAATTTATGTACTACTTTTGCCATTTGATTACCATAAAGCCGTATGAGCCGGCGTTAACTTGAACGATTTGCCTTCATCCGAGGCATTTACAGCGCCTGGCTGCGTTTTATTAAATGCCTGGTCGAGATCGTCGATTAGATCTTCGACCTGCTCTATTCCGACAGAAATGCGGATTAACGTATCACCAACCCCAGCTTCTAAACGAGCTTGGGGCTCCATGCCTGCATGTGTCATCGTAGCTGGATGACAAATTAAACTTTCAACGCCACCTAGAGACTCAGCAAGAGAAAACTGTTTAAGGCTTGTCAAAAATGCCGCAGATTCTTTCAAACCACCTTTGATATCAAAACTAACCATTCCACCAAAGCCGCTCTGTTGCTGCTTTGCTAGCTCATGCTGTGGGTGCGACTCAAGTCCAGGATAGTACACTTGGCTGACATAGGGCGATTGTTCTAAGTATTGTGCGATCTTGAGCGCATTTTTTTGATGTTGCTTTAATCGAACATTGAGTGTACGTAGCCCTCGCAAAGTTAAATAGCTATCAAATGGTGCACCAGTAATACCGATGTTGTTTGCCCACCACGCAAGCTCTTCACCAAGCTGTGCCGTTTTGGCGATAACAGCACCACCAACGACATCTGAGTGACCATTGATATATTTCGTTGTTGAGTGAACAACGATATCCACCCCCTGCTTAATTGGATTCTGCAACGCCGGTGACAAGAACGTATTATCTGCTGCCACCAAAGCCCCGGCTTCTTTCGCAACTTTACTCACTGCAGCAATATCCGTCAGACGTAAAATTGGATTACTCGGTGTTTCAATCCATACTAGTTTAGGTTTGATAGCAAGGATCTGCTCATAGCTACTAGACTGAGTCAGATCTAACACTTTTACTTTTAGTAAGCCTCTTTTTTCTAATGAGGTAAACAAGCGATAACTGCCACCGTAGCAATCATGGGGGATAACAATAGTCTCGTCGTGATTAAGAAGCTGTGTCACTAAATGCACTGCCGACATGCCCGTCGCTGTAATAATGCCTCGCTCACCGCCCTCTAACTGCGCTAATGTTTGCGCCAAAATATCACGATTTGGATTACCACTACGGCCATAGTCATAATCACGCTTCGTATCAAAATCAGCAAACGAATATGTGGTTGATAAATATAAAGGGGGCACGACAGCACCATGATGTTTGTCAGCTTCGATGCCATGACGCACAGCGATGGTTGCTTTATTACTTTGACTCATATCATCACCTAGATAGTTGGATGTTTAGACGTCTAAAAGGTTAGACGATCAAAATACAGAAGTCAAAACATTTATACTGCTAAATGGCTATTTAACTAGTATTTGACTATCTTTTTTAAACCGATAAAATTTCGCCACTTAACTAAATCGTATTGCTAATAAGACTACATTTTTGAATAATCTACCATGAATATTCTGTGTCAATCTCAAGCATAGACAAGCACTTGGTCGATGCCTTACGAATTTAGTCTTATTGGCATTTAAAACTCTGAGGCAACAATAACATTATGGCTAAATGGAACGGTGAGTATATTCACCCATATGCGGAGCACGGTAAAAAATCTGAACAAGTAAAAAAAATTACTGTCTCTATCCCGTTAAATGTACTGAAAGTGTTAACTGATGAGCGCACCCGTCGACAAGTGAACAACCTTCGTCATGCAACAAACAGCGAGCTATTATGTGAAGCCTTTTTGCATGCCTTTACAGGCCAACCACTGCCAAGTGATGAAGACTTAAGAAAGGATAACCCAGAGAAAGTACCTGAAGAAGTACGTAAGATAATGGAAGAAATGGGATTAGAAGTACCGGTTATAAACGAAGAGTAGCCTGACTTACTGGCTCGAGTACTCACTCGAGCCAAACTCAAGCTAGTCACGAACTATCATATGCTTATTTTGCATATTTATGATGCAAACACTTCAAAATACAACGCATAAACATATGCTAGCAGGCACTTTCAAGCGCAAGTCACTCCATATTCAGACTCAATACTCATACTAGGTCTTGAAGTGCACTTTTAGAGCAACTCAGTAACATATAATTTAACACTTGCAATAGTCCCCCTATCATCTGTAGCATTCATGTGTCAGAAAAAGATACCTTAATAGTACATGCCGTTCTAACCACCTCTAACTAAAACAACAACTTAATATTACTGACATCAAAAAGTCACTTTAATATATGCAAAGTGATACGTAGGAAATAAATGTTATTTTGTACCAAAAAAACAAAAACAGAAACTTTACTTAAAGAAACAAATATGCATAATGCGTACACATTATAAAAACATTAATGCAATGTTTGGGACGCAAGTTATTTAAGGAAAAATTTACGTGCAAGTTTTAATTGTTGAGCCACTGAGCGAACACGCTATTAAACGGTTTAGCGCAGCTGTCAAAGCTCTTAATTGTGAAAAATCTGTCTTATTACTCACTCCACAAAGCACTTTGATAAAATTTGCATACTTGTTTGATGAGTGCTTATTGTTGGACTCTAATATTGATGAAACTCTAGAAAAGTTAGCTGGATATCATTTCAATGCGGTTATTCCTGGTGGTGAACTGTCGGTGTATGAGGCTGACTATATAGCAAGTAAATTAAAGTTACCGCACAACCCACTTGATAGCTCAATATGCTTTCGTAACAAAGCAAAGATGAGAAAGCTGCTTGCACAAAACAATATTTCCCAACCCGCTCTTTATGGTGAATTTAGTCATCCAAGTGAATTAGATAGTAAAAATTTTACCTTTCCTGTTGTTGTTAAACCTGTTGATGATTGTGGCAGTATTAATGTTTCACTTTGTGATAATCTAGAACAATTGAAACGCCAAACACACACGATAACACAACGCAAAGAAAGCGATTTAAAGGGCATTTCGTTGGCAGGTAAAGCAATAGTGGAACAAGCTATTCTAGGTGACGAGTACAGTGCTGAAGTTGCGATAAAAAACAATCAAATAAAGCACCTTTCCATAACTAAAAAACACCTCTCCCCTTTGCCACACTTCGATGAATTAGGTCACGATGTTGGCATAACTAACCCAGAGTTAACCGATAAATGCACAAGCTTAATTCACCAAATAAAGTCAGCCTATCAATTTAATAATGGCGTACTTCATGTAGAGTTTAAGTACGTTGAAGGTGAGCTTTATGTCATTGAGTGTGCAGCTAGAGTGGCAGGTGGCCGCATTGCCGACCTTGTGGAGTATCAATATGGTATTAGTTTAGAAGCGGCTTTAATTGATTCAAGAGCCAATATCAGCACTTCATTTTCACTCAAAGCACAATCTCAGCCAGACATGATCAGTATCCGGTTTATCTATTCAGATTCAGATCTAAAACATCTCACTAGCCTAAAAGATATTGACATTCAGCAAGTTGAATATCGATTTAAAGCCCCCGCTGAAGGTAAGCCGAAAAATGCACATTATAACCGAAACGGTTTTGTCATTTTTAGAAAAGCAAGTGATGAGTTAACTGTGCATTCGTAAATACATAGAACTTGGTAATGTCGTTGAGCAACTAGGAAGTTGAATTAAAAAATGACTAAAAAACACGCATTAATTATTGGCGGTATTAGAAGCTGCCATACCTATCTGTACGACTGTGATTATAGAGTCACTTGGATCAACAAAAAATCACTTTCAGTGGCAAGTGATATCACAGCTAAAAGCCAAAGGCTCATCTTGCTCAGTGATGCAGATGAACATAACAATATCGTATCTATCGCTTATGCAATACACGAAAAAGACCCTATAGACGCTGTTTTTTGCTTTCATGATGCACTACAGCTTGCAGCCATTCACTTATGTCAAAAGCTCCACTTAGATTTTGTTGTGAATGAACGCTTACTTAGCTTGACCAGAAATAAATTTAAAATGCGCGAGGCGCTGCAACAACACGACGAATTTAAAGTAACAGCCCAAGTCGTTGAACGAAAAAGTGCCTTACAGCAGTTCTTGGCTTCACACCCAGCCGGCGATTGGATAGTAAAACCAGTTGATGGCGCGGGCAGCTTAGCAATAAAAAAAGTGAACACTCAAGATGACTTGTCCAACGTTGAGGACTTCATCTTTCCATCTATTGTTGAGTCTTATCTTGACGGCCCCGAGTATAGCGTTGAAACCTTTAGCATTGATGGTAAACATTATTTTTTGGGCGCGACAGCAAAAACCATAGAGCCTAACAGCCATATTGAACTGGCACATTCATTTCCGGCGAAGCTTTCTCTACAAGAAAAAAGCGATATACAAGCGTATATTTTTAGGTTTCTTAACCTCATTGGGCTTGAAAATGGTCCAGCACATACTGAAATTAAACTTTCTCAATTTGGCCCCAAAATAATAGAGACGCACACCCGCTTGGGCGGCGATCAAATTCCAGATATGGTTAAAGCGTCAACAGGCATTGACCTATACAAACTAACAACGATGCAACAAGCCGGTGTTTGCTCAGCGCAATTGGAGGCTGAGTTGGCCGACATTCAATATCATCATTACTGCACTATTCAATACTTAATTCCACAATGTTTTGATACCCAGATTAGCGCGATTAACTTAAGTGAAAGCGTAAAAAACAATCCATTTAAAGCTGAGATCCAAATAAACAAAAAAGTGGGGGATCATATAAAAGCTTTCACCAACAGTGCAGATAGATTGGGTTATGTTTACATGGTCAGCTCGAACAGGGAGCAACTGGCGCATCAGTTTGAACAGGTTTTAAGCCAGATAGAAATACAATATAGCGATAAGGGCAATACGCGTGACTAAACACCTTATAGCTGGAGAGTTTTTTATTAATGTAGTGCGTGCAGCATTGTTAATTTGTGTCGCCAAATATACTTTTGAAGTCACAGGTCAAATTTGGTCCTTCGGATTAACCTTTATCGTCAGTGCATTTTCATCGTTTATTATCCCATTTTATATCGGTGACAGAATCGACCGTTTTGGGGCTGAAAGGGTATTAAAGACTTGTATGCTCTTAGTCGTATCGCTATTTGCTGTGAGTCTTATTTGTTCTTGGTTTTTGAGCGTCAACTTGTATTTAGTATTAAGCGCTTCTATCGCTTTTAATTTACTCAACCCCATACTCAAGATGACCGTATTTGTACTCATTCCTCAGCTCTCACAAAACCGTAACTTGACCAAAGAAAATGGCAAAGTTCAAATTGCATTTCATTGCGGTCAGCTAAGTGGATTAGCTGTTGCAGCTGCAATTATGGAGCTAGCTGGGCTGTTTGAAGTGTATCTCGCTTTAACTTTATTCTCGTTGCTGTCCTTGTTTTTTTACGCTCGCATTGTGACTGTTGGGAACACACAGACGGTAGGTGCGAAGAAAGAGCAAGATACAATCTCTAATCATGCATTTTACAAATCAATAATCAGTGCCCATGGCTTCTTATTTTTAATTTCACTCAGTACTTTTGACTATACAGCGGTTGCACTTTTTAACTTGTCACTGCCACCTATCGTGGATATTTTTCACAATGGACTTGCGCGTTATTTGAGTATTTATGATGCCGCATATGCTGTTGGTGCAGTCATTATTTCTGTGTACCTCAAACAGTATGTCACACGAGATGTACTCAGTGAATGGCTAATTCTCTTATCGCCTTTGAGCACCTTAATGATGTTTGGCTTATTCAATTTTGAAATGCCAAGTGTGCTTAGAGTAATCACAATTGTATGCTTTGGTTGCTGTGTTACCCTCTCAACTATCTTCTTCAATTCATATATACAAAAGAATTACGCAGTCCATGTCGCCGGTAAAGTCATCGCATTTAAAGGTGTAGCGACTTCTATAGTCACTTCCATTGCCATCCTTGCTGGGGCAAGTGCGTTTGATATGTCTTTCTCTCACTTGATCTTTTTCGCTGCACTAATGAGTGGATTAGCTATTTTGTTAGCCATGATATTCATTGTAAAAATCAGCCCTAGTAAGCAGAGTTTGTCTATCAATGTGTAACTTTAAATTGAGTCGCAAAGCACGCACATTTCTTATGAGGTACCTACATTCCTATGCGGTTATCTTATTGATGCTACTGCCTCTTAGAGTTCATGCTGAGCAAATCCCCGCAGAGCATGTCCATGCCGAACAAGCTCAAACCATACAACTTCGATTAACTGAAGTGTTTAAACCAGTGACTTTTGTTGGCACCGTAGAGTATGTGGATTATCAAAAAATCTATTGCCACTTCAACTGTCTGATCAAAACGCTGGCCGTCAAACCAGGTCAAACTGTGAAACAAGGGCAACGGTTAGCGACGGTTGTGTCTACCGAAGAAGTTGGCTTTCAGCCTTTTGATATTCTTGCAAATAATGATGAGCTCACCGTATCCGGTGTTGCATTCAAAGCGGGTGATAAGGTCAAAAAGAACGAGAATATCGCCATTCTAGTCAATAAACGTCAGTTCATGGTTAAGTTTTATTTGAGCCAGAAGGATTTATTAAGAATTGGCAATCTCGATACACTTCATATTATGCCGGACCTTATTGGTAATAGTGAAGAAGTCTCTACCAATGAGGTTTTTATCCATGACTCAAACCAAGAAAATTGGGGGCAATTTTTGGTAGAGGCACACTTTCATTGCGATAGGCAGTGCCAAAGTACGATCCGCGCAGGCATGATCACTCAGGTTTTATTTAAAGAAGACAAAGAGAAAATACTTTTAGTTGATGCTAAAGCGATATCTAGCAACGCAAATGCCGTATACACCATCACAAAAAAGGGGACGCTGAGCAAGCAAACAATAAAAACTGGTCGTAAGTTTGGCAATAAGCTAGAAGTACTCGAAGGTTTAAAAGTCGACGATACCGTTATTCACAACTTCTTTGAAGCAAGCCGACTGCAACTCAGTGACGCTAAAGAGGCTAAGGTGCAATCGTACTGATGGAAAAGATCCTGAGTAGACATCAAGCAATTATCATGAGCAGTATTTTCGCTGCCGTGATGGGCTTACTATTGCTTGAGCATCTGCCAATTTCTTTGTACCCCAATGTGCAAAAAACCGCAGTTCGTGCCAAAGTATTCTTTAAGCATGACGTCGAAGCCTTCATGGATGTCTGGGGGAAAAAAATAGAAACGAGCCTCAAAGTTGTTGAAAATGCAAAAGAGATAGAAGTTATCTATAGCAGTGGTCAAGCGAGTTTCGATATTGAATTTGAGTGGAACACTGACAATACGCAAGCACTAAGAGATGTCACTTCTGTCATTTCATATTATGCGGGGCAACTAGATAAAGACTTGCCACCACCTTCTGTTGATATTTACAACCCGGGCTCTGAAAGCTACGTCGCTGTTCAAGCCACCGAAGTCCCTGTTGAGACGCTCAGTCGTCATTTAGAGAATAACCTCATTCCTAAGCTGGCACAAATGGATGGTGTTTCAAATAGTTACCTAACTCGAATTGGTCAGCGTAGTGTCACAATTTCTGTAGACCCTTATGCGTTAATTCAACATGATTTAGATATTACTGATATCGAAACTGCCATTAAAAATAGTGAATTTAATAAGTTTGTAGGTAAGTACCGAGTTGATAGGCGAGGCAAGTCCATCGTACAAATGAATCAAAAATTCACGTCCATAGCGCAATTGTCGCACTTAGTGGTGGGTTCAAAACAGCATGTGCCTATCTATTTAAAGGATGTTGCAAAAGTTCAGCATGAAGTTGATGACCTTACTCGTGTACTCAAACTCAATGATGATGACACTATCGCTGTCGCCATTGCCCCTTTTCCTAAAGCAAACCTATACAAAGTATCTAATGCGTTTGTAAGCAAAGTGCGTCAAGCAACGGCAGGAATGGGAAAAGTCATTATTCTCAATCACCCCTCTATCTTTATTTGGGAGGCGATAGAAACCGTCTTATATGCCCTACTCATCGGAATGCTGGTTTCTTCCTTACTCGTTTTAGTGTTTTTTTCTTCCTTAAAGAAAACCTTCATTACTTGCTTGATCATGCCTTTTTCATTAGCTATCAGCATAGTTTTAATGAAAGTTTTTGATGTTGGAGTCAATTTACTTTCTCTTGGCGCGATGAGTATTTCAATTGGTATGGCCATTGATGCAGGGATTGTTGTCATAGATAGCATTAGCCGAAAAATGGCCGAGCAATCAGCCTGTCACTCTGATAAATTTTCTATAATCGTCAGTGCACTTGAGCAAGTAAAAGGCTCTATTATCTTTGCTGCATTAACAACCGTTTTAGTGTTTGCTCCCCTACTTTTCACAGCCCCATTAGTGTCACTGAGCTTAAGGGATTTATCCATAGTCGTCATCTCAATCATCAGTGCTTCAACGTTCATCAGTTTAGTGTTGTTGCCTTCACTTTATATCGTGCTATTTGGCAACAAACGTAGGCACATAGCGCAACAAGCATCAGCCCCCAAAGTGGGACTCTTAGTTAAATTATACAGCTATTTTATCATTTTCTTTTTGAACAGAAGAAGCGTCGGTCGCACCGCCTTAGCTGCGCTTTTTGTGCTGTCTTTGTTTCCAATCACATTAGTTACAGAATTAAAAAAAGAAATCATTGCAATGCCCAAAGCGACCATAGTCGATGTGAGTGTTGAGTTCAAACGAGACAGTGTAAGTATTTTGGCAAAAGAGCAAATGCTTAAGTCAATACGCGAGCAAATGGCGCTGAATGTTTCTGACTACGTAAAGTTTTACTACACAGATATACGCGCTAATGTCGCCTATATTTCGGCACATTTAACACATTTTGAGCATAGTGACTATGTACTAGAAACCCTACGTAGCACTATCCATAGCAATGATGACTACAGCATTAGTATAGAGCCGTGGGTCACATCCAAGTTTCCGGTACCTGAATACCCTGATTATCGCCTAATCATAAACGGTGACTCTAAGCAGGCTCGTCGCGAGAATATGCGTACCTTAGTGCGCCGACTACGCGATGAAGGGTTTGCAAAAAGAGTGATAGAGCGCCCTAAACTGATCCAAGCTGAGCAACTACTTATTGAGTATGATGAGCAATGGGCCGCTAAAGTCTTCTCTGGTGCTGACTTAATCGAAATTAGAAAAGATATTCTAACTTATCTCGATCTTCTTTTTGAAAAGAAATTTAAAGCTTATATAGAGCTTAATAATTTAGAAACGCCGATTTTCCTTGAGTTAAAGCACAATGAACAAACTCAGCTAGACGACATTCTCAACGTTCCTTTGGAGCTTGAAGGGCGAATTATCTATTTGAGAAACTTCATCACAGTGACAAAAGACTTAGGTTGGCGCTACTACTACAGCAAAAATAACCAAGAAATATTTTTGCTCGACGTATGGCTTAACAAAGGGGTTAATGCCAAAGATTTACTTCAGTTAGCACACAACCCAAGGTCGTCAAAGCAAACGCTATTTTCAATTTTAGATGATAACCGCGAGGTGGAAGAGTCAGTATCAAGCTTAATTTTTGCTTTGACTACTTCAGTTATCCTGATTTTCATATTACTACTGTTTAAATATCGTTCCATTGCGCAAACTTTGGTTGTGTGCTCTGCAATTCCTATCGGCATTTCTGGTGCCGTACTGTCTTTATATCTTTTCGACAGCAATATTTCGATGAACTCAATGATTGCTATCATCATGCTTTGCGGGATCTGTGTTAACAGTTCAATTATTTTTATCGACTTTTATAACTATGCCTCAAAAACCCAAGATACAGATACAGCGATAGTGCAAGCAGCACAATCAAGAGTTAACCCTATTTTAGTGACCAGTTTAACAACCCTGCTTGGCATGCTGCCATTGGCCATTGGCGCAGGCAGTGGTGGCGACATTTTAAAACCGCTTGGCATTGCGATGAGCGGCGGAATGATTTTCTCAACATTAATAATATTATTTATCTTGCCCATTATGGCAAAGGAAATACTGTCAAACTAGCTTAAGGAAAGTGTAAAAATGAGTAACGAAAGCATTAATGAATTGGGGCTACATCGCTTTGAACTAGACCCCAAAACAGTGAAAGATGTTGCTTCACTACAACAGTGCCTACTCGACAACAGCGAAAGCATCAATGATATTCTTAATCAGCATGGTGCCATCTTGATTGACTCTGGCAATATCATCAATAATGCAAAAGACTTTGAAGAAACAATTAAAACATTCAATCCAAAGTTACGAGACTATATAGGTGGAACTTCGCCAAGAGAAGCTGTCAAAGGCAAAGTTTTTGAAGCTACAAAGTTAGCTAAAAACTGGTCTATACCTCTTCATCAGGAAATGGCTTATACCCTAGATCCGCCCGATAGAATTTCGTTTTTTTGCGAGCAACCAGCATTAAAAGGATCTGGATTTTCCACCATAGGAGACATGCGCAAAGTCAAATCGATGATAAGCCCTTCTACACTTGAAAAATTCGCTCGTCACGGCGTACAGCTAAGACGTACATTGCCATCAGAAGCAACTCAACACAAAAAGCCTGGGGTTAAGAAGCTTTGGTCAGAGGTATTCGGCACCCATGATAAAAATGAAGTTGATAGGCTTGTTAAGGAAAAAGGTTGGTCTGCGCAGTGGATAGAATCAGACACATTACAACTTTGGCAAGAAATTTTACCCGCCTGTCGAACTCACCCAGCCAGCGGTGAGGAGATCTGGTTTAATCAAGCTCACTTTTTTTCATCAATCTGCATGATGGAGTGGGCAAAAGAAGATGGCCGTATCGATGATTATAACGAGTTAAAAGCAGCTAGAGAAAATCACCCCGAAATGCTAGATCAAGCTTTTTACGGCAACGGCGAGCAAATAGAAGATGAAGTCTCGTTAGAGATTTACTCGGTACTCAAGCAAATTGAGATCAATGTTGAACTTAATCAATCTGAAATCTTGATTTTGGACAATATGATTTATGCCCATGGTCGTACTTCATTTGAGGGAGATCGCAGAATCTTGGTATCACTACTAGCGAACAGCTAAAACTTAAAAAATCTTTTAAATCAAATTATTAATAACGTTTTTGTTTAAGCGTCGGACACGCACACCCAAAATTTATAATAAGGAAAAATTATGTACAAAAATTTTAACCTCAACGACGGAAGTTCAGGACTAACAGATGGCCTAAATGCGGCACATCCAATGAACGAATACTTCAATATCAAGCCAAATACACAAGTTACGTTAGAAGAGCTTGCTCGTGCTGCAATTTTGCATTTGCCGGTGACTTTGGATGAGCAAGTTGTTGCTCGCGTAAAGCGATCACGCCAAATACTCGAAGGCATGGTCAAAGAAGACCGTGTTATCTACGGTGTTAACACAAGTATGGGCGGCTTTGTAAATTACATGGTGCCTATCGACAAAGCAAATGAGCTACAAAATAACCTAATCAATGCTGTTGCTACCAATGTGGGTAGCTATTTTGACGATACAACGGTCAGAGCCACGATGCTATCGCGTATTGTCTCTCTATCACGCGGTAATTCAGCAATTTCTATCGAGAACTTCAATACACTAATCGATCTATATAACAAAGGCGTTGTCCCATGCGTACCTGAAAAGGGCTCCTTAGGCACAAGTGGCGACCTTGGTCCACTTGCAGCCATTGCCTTAGTGTGCACAGGCCAATGGAAAGCACGCTTTGAAGGTGTAGAAATGACAGGTGCGCAGGCACTTGAAAAAGCCGGTATCAAGCCTATGAAGCTGAGTTTCAAAGAAGGCCTTGCCATGATCAACGGTACTTCGAACATGGTCGGTCTTGGTACCTTGCTGTACGATGAGGCAACACATCTACTCGATACGTATCTGACCATTACATCACTATCGCTTGAAGGCTTACATGGCAAAACTAAGCCATTTGACCCGAGAGTTCACAAAATGAAACCTCACTTAGGGCAATTAGAAGTTGCGCAAACTATCTGGGATCAGCTGGCTGACTCGACAATGGCTGTCAATGAGCAAGAAGTTGAAGAGATGATCTCCCAAGAGATGGACGGCTCAGTTAAATCAAGTACTCATCAGATTGAAGATGCCTACTCTATTCGTTGTACACCTCAAATTTTAGGTCCTGTTATTGATAACCTAAAACAGATTAAAGAAACTTTGAAGAACGAACTTAACTCTTCAAATGACAACCCGCTTATTGAACCCGATGCTGAAGAAGTGTTCCACAATGGTCATTTCCATGGGCAATACATCGCAATGGCAATGGATCACCTGAACATCTCCCTTGTCACCACAATGAACTTATCAAACAGACGCATCGACCGTTATATGGATAAATCCAATAGCAATGGCTTACCTGCGTTTCTATGTGCTGATAACCCTGGTTTACGATTAGGCCTAATGGGTGGTCAATTCATGACCGCTTCGATTACAGCGGAATCTCGTGCTTCATGTATGCCCATGTCTATCCAATCGTTAACCAGTACCGGCGATTTCCAAGACATCGTGTCATTTGGCTTAGTTGCAGCAAGACGCGCTCGCGAAGCAATGAAAAACCTAAAGTATGTTATGGCATTTGAGCTGCTTTGTGCATGCCAAGCTGTCGATATTAGGGGTAAAGGTAAATTGAGTACCGCGACTCAGGTACTGTATGACAAAACACGCCAATATGTGCCGTACTCTGATAGCGATAAAACAATCACTGATTACATTGAGGCCATCGTCGCAAATGTGCTTACCAAGAATGCAAATATTTAAGAGCCTGCAATGAAACAACTTAATTTAAATACTTCACCTGGCGCGACAAAGGCGCCAAAATACTTATCAGACTTGCCTACGAGCGAGTCTGACAGTGAGCTCATTGACTTATCAGCCAACGAAAGTGCGTTAGGCCCGTCACCAAAAGCGCTGCAAGCTTATCAAGATGCAAGCCAAGCTATCTGGCGCTACCCTGATGGTACGGGAGCGGCTTTGAAAACGAAGATAGCGAATAAATACTCGCTTGATCCAGAGCGTATCGTATTAGGGTGCGGTTCCGACGAACTGATCACCCTATTGACCCGTATTTTCGCCACGCCCAAGCAAGAAGTGCTACATGTAGAGTATGGGTTTATTATGTACGCGATTAATGCTATTCGCATTGGCGCCACACCCGTGGCGGCCAAGTCCGTTAATTACACAGTGCAAGTCGATGACATCCTTAATGCCATCACAGACAATACGGCTATTATTTTTGTCGCGAATCCAAACAACCCAACGGGTACTACTTTATCCCGAGAGCAAATTATCCATTTAGCACAACAAGTGCCTGAACACATACCACTCGTGCTTGATTCAGCCTACGCCGAATACATGGACGATAGCATGTATACAGACGGTCTAGACTTAGTTGATGCGCACCCCAATATTATTGTTCTGAGGACGTTCTCTAAAATTTTTGGATTAGCGGGTTTACGAATAGGTTGGTCATATTCAAGCTCACAAATCAGTGATTTGTTAGAACGTGCCAGAGGTCCCTATAATATTTCTCTTCCCGCTTTGAAAGCTGCCTGTGTAGCCATTGATGATGATGAGCACCTTCACACAATTCGTGAACACAACCGCCATTGGCTAAAAGTGTTAGTCCCGTTTATCCGCCAACAAGGGTTTCAAGTTGGCGAAGTTGCGGGCAATTTTATTTTAATCAGCTTCAAAGATGAACATGAGGCCAAACGTGTTTTTCAGTTCTTACTCGACAATAAAGTGCTATTACGTCCATTAAATGGTTATGGGCTCTCCCATTGCCTGAGGCTCACCATAGGTGTAGCTGAGCAAAATGAGCAATTTATGACTGTACTTTCAAAATATCAGCATACGTCAGCCTCAAACATTGAGAAAAGTTAGAACGATGAATAAAGATAATTTTTTAACCTTACTTAGCTTGCTTGAGTCTGATTTTGGCTCTCGTGTAAGTAAAAATGAATCAGTGAGAGAGCAGCATTGCCAATCATTAACTTGGTTGAATAAACAACTACCAGATGCGGTCATATTTGCCGAAAGTACTGAAGAGGTGAGCAAAATTGTTAAATTATGCCACCAGTATCAGGTGCCCATAATTCCATTTGGTGCAGGTAGTTCACTGGAGGGGCAACTCAATGCGCCTTTGGGCGGCATCTCTATTGATGTTTCACAACTGAATTCCGTTAGGGAAATTCATCACGAAGACATGCAAGTGGTAGTCCAGCCAGGTGTAACACGGGAGCAACTTAATGTCGACTTACGCCATACTGGCTTGTTTTTCCCCATTGACCCGGGGGCAAACGCCTCTTTAGGTGGTATGGCATCAACAAGAGCATCCGGTACCAACGCGGTCAAATACGGCACTATGAAAGAAAATGTGATAGCACTTGAAGTAGTTATGAGTGATGGTTCAATCATCAGAACGGGTAACCGAGCTAAAAAGTCATCTTCAGGCTATGACTTAACTAACCTATTTGTCGGCGCAGAAGGGACTTTGGGCATCATCACGGAGTTAACTTTAAAGCTCTACCCTATTGCAGAGCACACAGTCAGTGGCGTTTGTTCTTTTTCAAGCCTTGAGGAAGCGAGTCAAACCGTTATCATGGCAAATCACTTGCAAATTGACTGTGCTCGAATCGAGTTACTTGATGTGAACTCAGTGAAGGCTTGTAATGCATACTCCAATCTTACATTACCAGAACAAATTCACTTATTCTTAGAGTTCCATGGCTCGGAGGCTCACGTCCAAAATCAAGTCGCCCAATTTAGTGAATTATACCAAGAGCAAACAGGGCAAGCATTTCAGTGGTCTTCAGACCCGGACAAGCGCAAAGAGCTCTGGCGGGCAAGACATGACGCTTGGTGGGCAATTCACGCACTTTACCCAGGCAAAGTAGGGATCCCAACAGACGTATGTGTACCTATTTCTCGCTTAACCGACGCCATTGAATATGCACAACAGCTCGTAGAGTCATATCAGCTCAATGCGCCCACAATTGGGCATGTTGGCGATGGCAACTTTCATTTGTTGATCATGATTGAGCAAGACAATCAAGCAGATCACGAGAAAGTAAAAGCTGTGGTTAGCAAACTCAATGAATACGCAATTGAAATGCAAGGTACTTGTACTGGGGAACATGGCATTGGCCAAGGCAAAATAGACTATATGCATCAAGAGCATGGCCAAAGCTTGGCTTTAATGCGTTTAATAAAACAAAGCTTAGATCCACTGAACATAATGAACCCTGGCAAACTCATTCCCAATAAAGCTTAGAGCGCGAAAAGGAAACAATCATGAAAAAGATCATTTTAATTGGCGTAGGCTGTGTAGTCGCCAAGTACCTACCAAAATCTTTACGTAAAGCGGGTTATGAGCCCATCATTCTCATCGACCCGACGCAATATACAGGCATGTCTCGTACTGAACTTGAAAGTTGTGAGTGCCACAGTGTGGACATCACATCAATTGAAGCAATACGCACGCTATTTTTGAACAATCCTAGTATCGTTGAAAACGCCGTCGCAATTACTGGTGTATTTGACGAACTGTATCCCATTATCGAGCTGTTAGGGGAAGAATATAATCTTGACCATCCAGAACCTGCCATCGCTCGTTTAAGTGAGAAATCTTATGTATCTTCATTAGTCCCAGAGTTTTGCCCTCAGGGCGTAGATTTCAAAGAAAGCAATTTAACAGCAATTGAAGGATTCAAATCAAGTGCAAGTGAATTGATCATCAAGCCATCTTTATCCTCAGGCGCGTTGGGGTTTAAAATAATTAACAATAACGACAAGCTCATACAAACTATCAAAGAATCAGTGATAGCTGCTGATTTAGGTGAAAGTACCGACTGGCTTTTACAAGAAAAAATTGAAGGCAGTTTAGTCAGCTTCGAAGGGTTTATTCACGAAGGTCAAGTTCACTCGCTAGGCATATCCCTGCGCGGTAGAATTGGAGCAACAGAAGTAAGTAATCAATTTCCTGCTGAAGAAAAACTGGCTGATGCTGCAGTGCAAAGATGCCATGCTTGTGTAGAGACATTAACCCAAAGAGCTGAATTGAAAAATGGTTACTTTCACTGTGAGTTTATAGCAACAGATGAAAGCGCCTATTTAATTGATGCAAATATCGGCCGCATTGGTGGTGCCTCAGTAGTTGAACAAGTCGCACTGGCTTATCAGTTAGCGCCTGAAGATATTTTGCACCATGTGATCTTACTACCTTTACAAAAAACACCTATTTATCAGGTGCCTGAATATAAATTGGCACAAAGTAGGCAATTAACATTGAGTATTTGGTATGGCATGCCACACACAGCTGCTATAAATGCAGTTAATACGGGCTCGTTAAATAAGTGCCAACACACCCAGTTTGCGCTCGCTGGAAATACAGTGCCTGTGGTCGGCACATCTGACTATTCATGGATCGGTATGTTAACGGGCCTATATCAAGATACACTGGAAGAAATTAAGCAATTTACTATCAACACGAGTCTTGGCTTAACACAGCCCGCATTTGTTGTCGTCGATTAACTTATTCTAAATCAGGGTTATATAAATACTAAGAATTGATAATGATTTAGCAAATCGAGTACAAAATAATAGCCTGATTGTCTCAAGAAGAGCGTATTGCTTCTTCTTGAGACACTTTAGGTTATATTGTGTACCGTGACAATACTGTATTCCTGCTGCCAACGGCTCTACGTTCAGGATCGAAATACGTTTCAACGATTTCAAAACCCGCTTTCCTCATCATACCAGCAGATGCTAGGTTCTCTTCATGCCGCTCGACTAGTACCGTTTTAAGTTGCTTTGCTTTCGCTTGGAGTATCGCCTCTTCCAAGAGCTTTGAGCCTAAACCTTTACCACTATAGGCACTGTTTACTACTACATCACCAATATAAGCAGATTGTGTTAAGTCTGTATACTTCGCCAACTCTGGCGGACAAGCATTGGCGAATAAGATAGCGGCAAACCCAACAATTTTAGCGTTATCTTTAGCAACTATTGCTTTGGCTTGCCCACGTTTTATACACTCAAACTGCATATTGATACTATCTTGAGCCAAATAATTCCATTGATTTGGCCCATGGCTCAACAGTAGATTTTCTATATCATTAAACTCTTCAGAAGCTAAAGTTAGCGTATTAACTAGCACACTGGATTTTTGCTTTATCATTGATTTTCACGCTCCTAGTGTCTCAAAAAGCGTTTTGAAATTAACATTTAGTATACAACTTGTAAAGAACGGCGTAGGCAGTGCCAGAACACTAGTAGAAAAGAAGAATTTATTTTAGTTTACGATGGGTATGTATCTAGTTTTATTTCGCAAAATAATTAACGGGTAGCATAACCCAATTACTGCATAACCTCAGCTACGGATAAGAGTTTTGATAGCTCAGAATAGAGACGCAGCAACGCATTCAATATCATGCCATTTTCGCGAAGTAATAGCGGGCGATTACAAACATAAATAACGAAGAGAATGAACGAAATAGCTTTATTGGGCAAATTCACTTATGTGCAGCTGAGGTTACATAGCTTTTATGTAGATAAAAACTCACAGTACACCCTATTACACGCAAAAAGCCCCGACCAAGGTCGAGGCTTTTTAAAACAAAGTTTAATTTAGTTTAAAACTAAAATTAAGCTTGCTTAGGACGTGAAACTACTTCCACTAAAGTCCATGATTTCTTTTTAGAAATCGGCGCACATTCACGGATAGTAACTGTATCGCCTGCTTTAGCAGTGTTGCTTTCGTCGTGTGCGTGCAACTTAGTTGTACGCTTGATGAATTTACCGTAGATCGGGTGCTTCACCTGACGCTCGATTGCAACAACGATAGATTTGTCCATCTTGTCGCTTAGTACACGACCTTGAAGAGTACGGATCTTATCGCTCATTATGCACCTGCCTTCTGGTTGATAACCGTTTTAACACGCGCAATATTGCGACGTACTTTTTTCAGCTCGTGAGTTTGAGCTAGCTGACCAGTGCTTGACTGCATGCGCAGGTTGAACTGCTCACGTAGTAGCTCTAGAAGTTCAGCATTTAGCTCTTCTACGCTTTTGTCTTTAAGTTCGCTAGCTTTCATCACATTACCGTCCGAGTTACAAATGTTGTTTTGAAAGGTAATTTACGAGCAGCTAGGTTGAATGCTTCACGAGCAAGCTCTTCAGAAACACCTTCCATCTCGTAAAGTACTTTGCCTGGCTGGATTTCAGCAACCCAGTACTCAACAGAACCTTTACCTTTACCCATACGAACTTCAAGCGGCTTTTCAGTGATTGGCTTATCTGGGAACACACGGATCCAGATTTTACCTTGACGCTTGATGTGACGTGTCATAGCACGACGAGCTGCTTCGATTTGACGAGCAGTCATGCGACCACGACCAGTTGCTTTCAAGCCGAAAGAACCGAAGCTTACTTTGTTACCGCTGTTTGCAAGACCACGGTTGCGGCCTTTATGCACTTTACGGAATTTTGTACGTTTTGGCTGTAACATTAATCGCTACCTCTTACTTAGCACTTTTCTTGGCTTTCTTCGGAGCACGTTTAGCTGGCTTCTCTTGCTCTTGAACTAGTGGTAAACCACCAATTACTTCGCCTTTGAAGATCCAAACTTTAACACCGATGATACCGTAAGTGGTTAACGCTTCAGAAGTTGCATAGTCGATATCAGCACGTAGAGTGTGTAGAGGTACACGACCTTCACGGTACCACTCAGAACGTGCGATTTCAGCGCCGCCTAGACGACCGCTTACTTCAACTTTGATACCTTTAGCACCAATGCGCATTGCATTTTGTACCGAACGCTTCATAGCGCGACGGAACATAACACGACGCTCAAGCTGAGATGCGATGCCATCTGCAACTAATTGTGCATCTAGCTCTGGTTTACGTACTTCAGAAATATTGATCTGAGCAGGTACACCCGCAATCTTAGTTACAGCTTGACGAAGCTTTTCAACGTCTTCGCCTTTTTTACCGATAACAACACCAGGACGAGCTGTGTGAATTGTTACACGGATTGATTTAGCTGGACGCTCGATAACGATTTTAGACACAGAAGCTGCTTTCAATTCCTTAGTAAGGTATTGACGCACTTTGTGATCGCCAAAAAGCTGTTCAGAGAAATCTTTTGTATTCGCGTACCAGGTAGAAACCCAAGGTTTAGAGATACCTAGGCGAATACCAGTAGGATGAACTTTTTGTCCCATTACTTATATCTCCTAGCTATCCGAAACCACAACAGTGATGTGGCTTGTACGCTTAAGGATGCGGTCAGCGCGTCCTTTAGCACGTGGCATGATACGTTTCATTGTAGGACCATCGTCCACAAAAATCGTAGCTACACGTAGCTCATCAATGTCAGCACCTTCGTTGTGCTCTGCGTTCGCAATAGCAGACTCAAGTACTTTTTTAACTAATACAGCCGCTTTCTTTGGGCTGTACGCCAGGATTTCTAGAGCGCGATCTACCGGTAGTCCGCGGATCTGATCAGCTACTAGACGTGCTTTTTGCGCCGAACCAGAGGCGAATTTGTGTTTAGCTAATGCTTCCATCATACCCTCCGATTAACGTTTCTTAGCTTTCTTATCCGCAGCGTGACCGCGGTAAGTACGTGTAGGTGCAAATTCACCTAGTTTGTGACCGATCATTTCGTCTGTAACGAATACAGGTACGTGCTGACGACCATTATGGACAGCGATGGTCAATCCGATCATGTTAGGGATGATCATTGAACGACGGCTCCAAGTCTTGATAGGCTTCTTGTCACCGCTTTCCAACGCCTTCTCTACCTTCTTCAGCAAGTGTAGGTCAATGAATGGACCCTTCTTGAGAGAACGTGGCATGGCAATTCCTCAACTATTACTTAGTACGACGACGTACGATTAATTTATCAGTACGCTTGTTCTTACGTGTTTTAGCACCTTTGGTAGGCTTGCCCCATGGAGACACAGGGTGACGACCACCAGAAGTACGACCTTCACCACCACCGTGTGGGTGATCAACCGGGTTCATGGCAACACCACGAACTGTCGGACGAATACCACGCCAGCGGTTAGCACCAGCTTTACCTAGTGAACGAAGCATATGCTCAGCATTGCCTACTTCACCTAAGGTAGCGCGACAGTCAGACTCAACCTTACGAACTTCGCCTGAACGAAGACGTAGAGTCACGTATTGACCTTCACGTGCTAGGATTTGAACGTATGCACCAGCAGAACGTGCGATTTGCGCACCTTTACCTGGCTTTAATTCTACGTTGTGTACAGTCGAACCTACAGGCATGTTACGCATTGGCAATGTGTTACCAGCTTTGATTGGTGCATCAACACCAGACTGGATTTGATCGCCAGCTTTAAGGCCTTTAGGTGCAATAATGTAACGACGCTCACCGTCTGCATATAATACAAGAGCGATGTTTGCGCTACGGTTTGGATCGTACTCTAAACGCTCAACAGTAGCAGGAATGCCATCTTTAGTACGTTTAAAGTCAATTACACGATAGTGATGCTTGTGACCACCACCGATGTGACGAACCGTGATACGACCGTTGTTGTTACGACCACCTGATTTAGAGTTTTTCTCTAGTAGCGGAGCGTAAGGCTTACCCTTGTGTAGATCAGGGTTAACCACTTTAACGACGTGACGACGACCCGCAGAAGTTGGTTTACACTTTTGAAGTGCCATAATTCTAACTCCCCTTATTACTCGGCGCCGCCGACAAAGTCTAGCTCGCTACCTTCTTTAAGAGTAACGTAGGCTTTTTTCCAGTCGCTACGACGACCGAAACGCATACCAGTACGCTTTGTTTTACCCTTAACATTCAAAGTACGAACACCAGTTACTTCTACTTCAAAAAGCTTCTCAACAGCTGCTTTAACTTCAGCTTTAGTTGCATCTTTTGCTACTTTGAAAACAATCGTGTTGTTCTCTTCAGCAGAGATTGTGCTTTTCTCAGAGATGTGTGGAGCAAGGATTACTTTTAAAAGACGTTCTTCACGGATCATGCTAGCGCCTCCTCAAGTTGCTTAACAGCACCTGCAGTAATTAGTACCTTATCGAAAGCGATTAGGCTTACTGGGTCAATGCCAGCTACATCACGAGTGTCAACCTTATAAAGGTTACGTGCAGAAAGGAATAGATTCTCATCTACTTCTTCAGTCACGATAAGCACGTCTTTAAGCTCAAGCTCTTTAAGCTTAGCTACTAGCTCTTTAGTTTTAGGTGCTTCTAAACCGAAGTTTTCAACAACTACTAAACGCTCTTGACGAACAAGCTCAGACAAGATGCTCTTAATCGCACCGCGATACATCTTACGGTTAACTTTTTGGCTGTGATCTTGCGGCTTAGCTGCAAAGCTCACACCACCGCTGCGCCAGATTGGGCTGCGGATTGTACCAGCACGTGCACGGCCAGTACCTTTTTGGCTGAATGGTTTCTTACCACCACCACGCACTTCAGAACGTGTCTTTTGAGCACGAGTACCTTGACGAGCACCTGCTGCGTATGCAACAACTACTTGGTGTACTAATGCTTCGTTAAACTCACGTCCAAAAGTAGCTTCGGAAACTTCAAGCGCACCAGCGCCTTTAATTGCTAATTCCATCACTAAATCTCCAGGACTTATGCTTTAACAGCTGGTTTAACGATAACGTCACCGCCGATAGCGCCAGGTACTGCACCCTTAACTAAAAGCAGGTTACGCTCAGCGTCAACACGTACTAATTCAAGGTTCTGAGTAGTTGTTTGCACATTACCCATTTGACCAGCCATTTTCTTACCTTTAAACACCTTACCAGGTGATTGGTTTTGACCGATTGAACCAGGAGCACGGTGAGACAAAGAGTTACCGTGTGTAGCGTCTTGCATGCTGAAGTTCCAGCGCTTAACACCACCTTGGAAACCTTTACCTTTTGAAGTACCAGTTACGTCTACTTTGCTTACATCGTTGAATAGTTCAACAGTAAGTTCAGCACCTACTTCAAAATCGCCTTCACCACCATTTAGGCGGAATTCCCACAGGCCACGACCCGCTTCAACACCAGCTTTAGCGAAGTGACCCGCTGCAGCTTTGTTTACACGGCTTGCTTTTTTCTCGCCTGCAGTAACTTGAAGCGCTTCATAACCGTCTGTTGCGTCAGATTTGATCTGAGTAACACGGTTAGGCGTCGCTTCGATAACTGTCACAGGGATAGATACACCATCTTCAGTGAAGATACGTGTCATACCCACTTTACGACCGACTAGACCTAATGCCATTTTCCTAAAACCTCTCTAATCTTCCGATTAACCCAGGCTGATTTGAACATCAACACCAGCAGCAAGGTCTAGGCGCATTAGAGCGTCTACAGTCTTGTCTGTTGGTTCTACGATGTCGATCAGACGTTTGTGGGTGCGGATTTCATACTGATCACGCGCATCTTTGTTTACGTGCGGAGAGATCAATACAGTAAAACGTTCAAAGCGCGTTGGAAGTGGGATTGGACCACGTACCTGAGCACCAGTGCGTTTCGCAGTTTCCACGATTTCCGCCGTTGATTGGTCAATCAAACGGTGGTCAAAAGCTTTTAGGCGAATACGAATGCGTTGATTTGACATTCTTAAACCTCAATTAAAAGAGCATTTTAAAAAGAGCATAAAAAAACCACCAGTACGAATCTAAGATAAACTCGCTGGTTGCTTCCTTATTTCTACCATTGAACTCCAAATCGGAGTTCCTGTTTCATTGGCTTGAAATCCAAGCCCTATATATTGCTTTCAAACTGACTCACAGTAAGAAAGTCCGCACATTATAATGATATTGGTGATAAATGCAACAACAAATGCTAAGTTATTTTTAAGCAGACTTTGCTACCGCTCAGCTGCTTGTCGCTTTATATCACTTTCGCGCCAACGCTTATCAATGGTCAGTCCAGTTAAAGCTTGGTATCCTATTGCAAATTTTTTAAGTGGTGGTGCCATCGGCATGTTATCTAAGACCTTGAATCTTTTTTCACAATGGGCAAACTTTTTATTAGTTAAAACCAAACTATTACCTGAAAGCCCCATAGAACAGTTTGGCCTTAATCCTAACTTGCCAACTTTTTACGTAACGCCACTACAGTCGCGTTCCGATCTCGCCGCGCTTGATGCGGTTTGTAAAAAACTCGGATTGCCACGCGCAACCCAACCACAGCTGCTCGCAGGTAACCCTATTGAGCGCTTTATCGCTTTGCAAAAACCGACGCCATTATTTGGTTCAGTTGCCAAACCAAGTAATGCCTTAGTTATAGGTAAAGATATTTTCAGTGCGTTGCGCGCAGAACCGCATACGGAAGCGCAGATCGTTCCAGTGACCATTCTTTGGGGTAGAGCCCCAGGAAAAGAAAAGCCCGGTATTGGTACCTTATTCTCCCATTCTCTCACACCTAGCTGGCTGAGAAAGTTCTTTGTATTGCTTTTTTCAGGTCGGGATAACTTGGTTCGCTTCAGCCAGCCTATTGATCTTAAGCAACTGATGACCGACAAATCTGATGTTGATGAGCTACCACAAAAATTAGTCCGTGTGGCTCGTGTACATTTTCGTCGCCAAAAGCTAGCAGCTACTGGCCCGAAACTTCCCTCAAGAGAGCAGCTATTCAGTTCACTCCTTGCGGCACCCGCAATTAAAAAAGCCATCGCTGATGAAGCAAAGAGCAAAGGTTTGAGCTATGAAGAAGCGCGCGTTAATGCACAAGAGTTATTGGATGAAATAGCAGCAAACTACTCCGATGCCATGGTGCGAGTCGCGGATCGTATTCTCACTTGGCTCTGGAACAAACTGTACAACGGTATCGAAGTTAATTACGCAGAGCGCGTACATCAACTGGCAGATAAAGGTCATGAGATCATTTATGTACCCTGCCATCGAAGTCACATGGACTACTTATTGTTGACCTATGTGATCTATCACCAAGGCCTTGTGCCGCCACACATTGCGGCGGGCGTTAATTTGAACTTCTTCCCCGCGGGAGGCATTTTTCGCCGTTCAGGGGCATTCTTTATTCGTCGCTCGTTTGCAGGCAACAAACTCTATTCTGCGGTATTTAAAGAGTATTTGAGCCAACTGTTTATAAAAGGTTACTCAGTCAAATTCTACACCGAAGGTGGGCGCAGTCGCACGGGCCGACTATTGCCGCCCAAAACCGGTATGTTGGCAATGACTATTCAGTCTATGTTACGCGGTATCGATCGTCCTATCTCGATTGTGCCCGTTTATATCGGTTATGAGCATGTTATGGAGATCAACACTTACCTTAAAGAATTGGCGGGTAACAATAAGAAAAATGAATCTATTTTCGCGGTGTTCAAAGCCATCAAAAATCTTAAAAACTATGGTCGTGGTTATTTAAACTTTGGCGAACCCATTAACGTCAATCAGTATCTGAATGAGCACCAAAGTAATTGGCGTGACGCCATTCACCCAACTGACATTCAAAAACCACAATGGTTGAATACTCAGGTGGCTGAGTTAGCAGATGACATCATGGTTAACATTAATAGTGCCGCCGCGCTAAATGCGATTAACTTGCTTGCCACCATCTTACTCAGCAACAGTCAATTCGCACTGAGTCGTCGTAAATTATTAGCACAGTTAGATTTTTATCTAACCCTACAGCGTAGCGCAAAATATAATGCACAAGTCACCGTGCCAGATGATAATGCGGAACAATTATTAGACCATGCATTAAAGTTGAATAAACTAGATGTGCTTGAGGATGAGTTGGGCAAAATCATCGCAATTAAAGAGAAAGAGCGCACACTATTTAACTACTATCGCAATAACATCGTGCACTTGTTTGCGGTACCAAGCATTATCGCACAGCAGTTATTTAATCGTTTTAGTGTGACACTAGATGAATGCAATCAGTTGTTCGACATACTGTATCCACTGTTTGCCAAAGAGTGGTTCTTAACACCTCTTCGCCAAGATTACATCAAAGAAGTATTGGCCTGTTTTGCACAGCAAGGACTTATTGAATTTGATGGTCAGAACGCATACGTTATCAAAGACAACAATGCATTAGCGCAGCTTGAAATGCTCGGTAAGGTGTCACACTTAACCCTAGAGCGCTATGCGATCACTGTCAGTTTAATTCAAAAAAACAGGGATATTTCTCGTCAAAATTTAGAAACGGAAAGTGATGTGATAGCCAAGCGTCTGGGCACCTTACACGGCATAAAAAGCCCCGAGTTTTTTGATAAGAAAGTGCTCGTTGCCTTTATTACTACTCTGAAGGAACAAGGTTTTATCAAGGTCTGTGAAGAGCAATGTATTCGTTCTGAGGCAAAATTGGAGACACTTCAGCACCATTTGAATGAATTGCTCCCTGCCAGTATTTGGCAGTCCATTGATGATACGATTTGATGGTTCCAATAAGTGATAGAGAACGGCCGCCAATTGACGGCCGTTCTCTTATGCGCCTCGCTGGCGCATCACACCTTCTTGGATTGTTGAGGCGACGAGCTCACCTTGACGATTAAAAAACTGCCCTCGCACCAACCCTCGTCCGTTCGATGCACTAGGGCTATCCACACTATATAAAATCCATTCATCCATTCTAAATGGACGGTGGAACCACATCGCGTGATCTATGGTGGCTACCTGCATACTGGGGTGCAAAAATGACAGTCCATGGGGCTGCAACGCCGTTGGCAAAAACTCAAAGTCTGACGCATAGGCCAACAAGTAATTATGAATGCGCCTATCATCAGGTAATGGGCCATTGGCTTTAAACCACACGTGACGTTGAGGCTCTGTCACCTCAGGTTGAAAAGGATTTTGAAACTCAACTGGGCGCGTTTCTAGCGGCATGTCACAGGTAAACTTATTACGCAGTTTTTCTGGGATCAACGCTTTGTTTTCACGAAAGAATTCAATCGATGATTTTAACTCTTCAGGACCTGGCACATTGGGCATAGGAGTTTGATGCGACACCCCTGGTTCATCACCTTGAAATGAAGCCGTCATATAGAAGATAGGTTTACCATACTGTATGGCTCGAACTCGACGAGTACTAAAACTGCGCCCATCTCGGATCACTTCAACATCGTACACAATTGGTTTTTTGGCATCCCCGGGGCGTAAAAAATATGAGTGTAGCGAATTCACGTAGCGCCCTTCAGGTAAAGTATATTTGGCCGCCGATAGTGCTTGCCCCATGACCTGACCCCCAAAAACTTGGGGAAAGCCTAAGTCCTGACTTTGCCCTCGATATATCCCCTGCTCTATTTCTTCCAACTTCAATAATGACAATAGATCGGTTAGCACTTGACTCATCGAGACCTCTTCATTCATCAGTTAATATCAATAATCATAGTATAATCGGCTCAACGATGATTAACCATTACTAACGCATTGAGTATCAAGTTAATATCATGAACAATAGATAACTTCCCACACGCAAATGAGGCAAACATGGCATATTGGCTGTTTAAAACTGAACCCGATACTTTTTCAATTGATGATTTAAAAGCACTGGGTGAGCAAGGCACCTTTTGGGAAGGGGTTAGAAATTACCAAGCCCGTAATTTCTTATGTGAAGCGCAGGTGGGTGATCAGGTCTTTATTTACCATTCTAGCTGCAAAGTGCCAGCAATCGTAGGTATTGGCGAAGTAATCAGTGCGGCTCAGCCAGACCCCCACCAATTTGATGAAAAAAGTGATTATTTTGATGCCAAAGCGAGTTTAGAGAAACCAAGATGGTTTGGTGTCACAGTAAAGTATGTAAAACATATAAGACCTGTCAGCCTAGCTGCTATCAAAGCCAATTCTGCAATCACAGAACTGGCATTAAAAAAGGCTAACCGGCTGTCAGTCATGCCCGTCACAGTGCAAGAATGGACGATACTGACTAAATGCTAATCGAAATCCCGAGTCTTATTTTTCTTTTCAGGCTCGGTATACATACCTTCTTTTGGCACAATGGAATAATACAACAGTAGTGCTATCCACGAAAAAATCAGGGTGCCAATTAACCAGCCATTTTTTTCGTGGCCCCAAGTGCGTTTGCTACTCAATACCATCCCTATGGGCAGCAAATATGCACCTAAAGCCAAAATTAAAACTATCAGTTCTGTCATGATAAAACTTGCCAAGCTACTTCGTCAGAAAGCACACGAACAGGGGCAATGTAATGCAAAATATCCCCAGCATTCACTGGATAATCCAAAGGTGGATTCAAATCCATATTCTGTGCACTTAAATCATGGGCCACCCCCAGCAAAATTGCATCATGTTTTTCTTTGAAATGATGAAATAATGCGCCAAATTGGCAAGTCTTCGTGCCAGATGGTAGCTGTAAACTAAATTGCGTATCACCGTGTAAGGTTGAAAGCAGCTCTTCTTGCACTCGACTCGATCCCGGATCTTGCATGGCACGCACCAATATTTCTGCAGATTTACTCGATGAACACTCCACGTTTTGGCAATGTGCTCGAAGCAAACTCACTTTGCTTTCGTCAACAAAATGTGCGCTGATATGGGCAGTTTCCTTTACCATAGGGCTTAATTTTAACGCTGTGGTAAAGGTTTGATCGTCATCCTGACCATCAATGATAATTTTGTCTGCATGACTTGTTGCAATGCGCGCCAGTTCATCATCATCGGTAAAACTGCCAAGTCTGGCAAAATCCACTTCTGAATAACTCAACAATGGGTGCTCTATAGCATCGGCTACCGCTAAAACAATACGTCTATCCTGGCGTTTCGCATCAGCCAAGATGTAATCGATCATTTTTTTGGTACGCGTTGCGTGCCAGCCAAAAATAATAATGTGGTTTCGTAAATGGTAGAAATCTTTATCGCCCGTCATTGCTCTTTTTATCCAAAATGTCATTTGCTGCCCTGCTTTACCTAACAATATGCCAAATAAAGCTAAACCAAAGGGAATTTGCACTAGTGCAACGACCCAGCGGCCAAGCTGTGAAGTTGCGCTGAAATCACCATAGCCAACTGTTGATGTTGTCACTATGTAGTAATAAACATAAGTGCTTGGTTCAATCAAAGCTTGCTCTTGCGCCACATAGAGACCAACCCACACCAATATCATGTGTAATGCAGTCACACTCACGAGTAATTGCCAACTGGCTTTATCAACATGTGCTCTGAGAAGCACAAAAAAACGTTTAAAAATTATCGGCATAACCCTATGCTCAAAGTTGTATATTCACTTCGCTTTACGTGATCTAAGCACACTTGCATCTTATAAGAAATACTGTGATTACCAAATCGTGTAATTACTCAAAACAGCCAAACCGCCTTAGCAACTTTCTGCTTAGCGCAAAGCTCGTATTTTATTTCAACTTAAGTATACTGGAATACGGACATGAGGAGATAGAGGTAGCGGTATGGCTGGCGTATTAGCTTCGGTAGATCAAAGAACAAAACTGGTCGGTGAGAACCGATTAGAGCTTTTATTATTTCACCTACACAGCCGCCATTTTTTTGCACTCAACGTATTTAAAGTTAAAGAAGTCGTTAAGTTGCCGCATCTCAATAACATGCCCAATGCGCATCCAAAAATCTGTGGCGTGACAACGATACGCGGCGAGTCTATTCCCGTTATCGATTTGCGTAAGGCAATCTGTATGCCCGAATGTGAGCCCGATACAGATAGCAATCTTGTGATTACGGAATATAACCGAACTGTGCAAGCCTTCTTGGTGGGCAAAGTAGATCAAATCGTTAATACCACGTGGCAAGATATTATGCCCACACCAAGCTCCGTAGGTAAAAATCACTATTTAACCGCACTCACCAAGATCCAGCGAGATGGCGTAGAGCACATTGTTGAGATCATTGATGTGGAAAAAGTGCTGGCTGAAATTGTCTCTTATGACATAGAGATATCGGAAGATGTTCTGGACAAAAGTATCATGGACGAGTTTCACGGCCGAAAAATTCTTCATGCCGATGACTCTCCTACCGCTCGCCGCCAAGTAGCAGATACGCTCGCCCAATTGGGAATTGAAATTATTCCAGCCACCGATGGCCAAGAAGCTCTCAATGTATTAAAGCATTGGGCTAATGAAGGCATTGATGTGAATAAAGAACTACTTGCCGTGATCACCGATGCTGAAATGCCCTCTATGGATGGTTATCGACTCACTTATGAAATTCGCAATGATAGTCGCTTAAAAGATTTGTATGTGATCTTAAACACATCTTTAAGTGGTAGCTTCAACCATGCAATGGTCGAAAAGGTGGGTTGTAATGCATTTTTGTCCAAGTTCCAGCCAGATCTATTGGTGGAAGAAGTACAAAATCGTCTAAAACAAGTGTTAGAAAACGAGTAACTGTGTATTTATACAGCCTTTCATTTTTTCTTTTCTCCATTTAAATCAATACGATAATGTTATCTTTTCGGCTTTTTATAGAGCATAACTGGGCAACGCCCCCCTAACGCGGGTATACTTTGCGTTCATTTTACTGAAATAGGCGTGGTAATGGACGTTTCTGAATTAATCGATGGCTTAAACGACAAACAGCGTGAGGCCGTGGCGGCTCCACTGCAAAATATGTTGGTGCTAGCAGGTGCCGGTTCGGGTAAAACCCGCGTTTTAGTGCACCGCATCGCTTGGTTAATGCAGGTAGAACATGCCTCTCCTTACAGTATCTTTGCAGTAACGTTTACCAATAAAGCCGCGAAGGAAATGCGTACTCGAGTTGAAGAAACACTTCGCGCGCCCGTCGGGGGAATGTGGATAGGTACCTTCCACGGCTTGTCACACCGTATTTTACGCGCTCACCACCGTGAGGCGAACTTGCCTGAAGCGTTCCAAATTCTCGATAGTGATGATCAGGTTCGTATGATCCGTCGTTTACTCAAAGCCATGAACATTGACGAGAAGAAATGGCCAGCGAAACATATTGCTTGGTATATCAGTGCCCGCAAAGACGAAGGTCAGCGCCCTAAAGATATTCAAGCGTATGATGTTAATGAGCAACTCTTACTGCGTGTTTACACAGCTTACCAAGATGCCTGTGACCGCGCTGGGCTGGTCGACTTCGCTGAAATATTGTTACGCTGCTTTGAGTTACTGCAGCAACAACCAACGCTGCTACGCCACTATCAACAACGCTTCAGACACATGTTAGTGGACGAATTTCAAGATACCAATAGTATTCAATATCAATGGCTTAAGCTATTGGCTGGCCAAGAAAATACCATGATGATCGTGGGTGATGATGACCAAAGTATCTATGGTTGGCGTGGCGCAAAAGTTGAGAACATTAAACGCTTTTTGGACGACTTTTCAGCTGAAACCATTCGCTTAGAACAAAATTACCGCTCCACCGCAACCATTCTAAAAGCGTCTAACGCGTTGATCAAAAACAACGCCGAACGCATGGGTAAAAGCTTATGGACCGATGGTAACCAAGGTGAGCCCATTTCTATCTATGCAGCATTTAACGAGTTAGATGAAGCTCGGTTTGTGGTGAGTAAAATTCGTACTTGGCTCAATGGCGGCAATGCTTTGCAAGATTGTGCTATTTTGTACCGTAACAATGCCCAATCTCGTGTGCTAGAGGAAGCCATGTTACAAGAGGGGCTTAGATATCGTATTTATGGCGGCATGCGATTCTTCGAACGCCAAGAGATAAAAGATGCCTTGGCTTATTTACGCTTGATCAGTAATCGTCAAGACGACGCGGCATTTGAACGCGTGATCAATACACCTGCTCGTGGTATTGGCGATAAAACGTTGAGTCATATTCGCGACTGTGCACGTAACGAGTCCATGCCTTTGTGGCACGCAGCAAAAGCCGTGATAGAACAAAAACACTTAGCTGGCAGAGCAGCAACGGCCGTGTCGCGCTTTATTGAGCTGGTTGAACAGTTGGATGATAAAATCAGTGAATTAGAGTTATCCGAGCAAGCTAAAACGACGATAGAACAATCTGGCCTGATGGCTATGTATCAAGCTGAAAAAGGCGAAAAGGGCCGTGCTCGTGTAGAAAACTTAGAAGAATTGATCAGTGCTTGTGGCCAATATGAACCACCCATTGATGAAGATTTCAGTTCACCACTACAAGGCTTTTTAGCATACACCTCATTGGAATCGGGTGAAGGTCAGGCCGATGAACACGAAGATGCTGTACAAATGATGACTTTGCACTCAGCAAAAGGTTTGGAGTTTCCACTTGTCTTTATGGTGGGTGTCGAAGAAGGCATGTTCCCATCACAGCAAAGCCATGAGGAGTCTGGCCGTCTTGAAGAAGAGCGTCGCCTTTGCTACGTGGGCATGACCCGTGCAATGGATAAACTCTACATAAGCCATGCAGAGAGTCGCCGTTTGTACGGCCAAGAGAAACATCATAGCCCGTCTCGTTTCTTACGAGAGCTACCGGAAGAGTGTATCGAAGAAATACGCATCAAAACTCAAGTGTCACGCCCTGTGAACAGTGGCCGCTTTAGTGCTGCGGTAACACATGCCGCATTTGATGACAGTGGTTACACACTCGGGCAAAGAGTACTACATGCCAAGTTCGGCGCGGGTACGGTCCTTAACTATGAGGGCAGTGGCGCACAGTCACGCATTCAAGTTAATTTTGACGATGTTGGCAGCAAATGGTTAGTGACGGCCTATGCCCGTTTACAAAGCCTCTAAGCTAAAGCCCTTATTATTAAAACTGGCGCGTGAACAACACCGCCAGTTGTTCTTATTGTGTGGGGAACACAATTGGGCTGCTGAGCAACTATCAGCACTGTTTAACTTTGATAGCAATACACTCCTGCTATCAAAACATCCAGATATCAAACAGGCTATTTGGCCAGAGCATTTACATCAGATCCTTGGGCAAGAGTTTGATATTGCCGTATACGATGGCTACGCAGGCATAGAGCCTAACAAGCTGGCCGCACTCAGTGGCACCATCAAAGCCGGTGGTCTACTCGTGCTCATCATACCTGAACTTGAAGACTTAGACGCTTGGTTAGACCCCGGCATTCACAGCTGCTGTTCATTTGGTTTTAAGGTGCTACAGAGCCCCTTTCTCAAACGCTGGCAGACACTACTCACACAAAGTCGTTTATCTAGCTTTTCACAGCGACATGGCTTGTACCTGCAGCTGGATACAACCTCTCCCCTAGCACGCACTCATTTCGATGAGCAAACACAGGTCGTATCACAATTATCGACGCACTTGCAGCAGAAACAAGCTGCACCAGCTTTACTCACCGCCGACCGTGGACGAGGAAAATCAGCAGCCTTAGGCTTGCTTGCCGGTGCGATGAAAGAATGTTCATTTGTGATCTGTGCGATGCAATATCAAGCGGTCAAAAATACCTTTAAGCATTTGGCTGATGCAATGGGAATACCTTATCAAGGCCATGAGAAACAATTAGCGAACATACGCTACTTACCACCAGATGAACTACTCAAAGCGCGCATAGAGAACGATATTATCTTAGTTGATGAGGCAGCTTCAATTCCTGTACCTGTATTAATCAAAATTACCGAACAAGGGCAGCCTTGCGTCTTTTCCAGCACAATGATTGGTTACGAAGGCAATGGGCGAGGTTACACATTGCGATTTAAACGCTTTCTAGAAGCGCATTACCCTAAGTTCATTTCGCTACAGCTGAACCAGCCTATTCGCTATCAAGCCAATGACCCGCTAGAAAAGCAGATCAATACGCTATTTGCGCTTGATTGTCGCTACCAAGCAATCAACCATATCAGCACACCTTCTTTTACTGAGCTGAAAACAAGTACACTCGCACAAGATGAACACTTTCTGCAGCAAGTATTTGCACTGCTAGTGCTTGCCCACTACCAAACCACGGTAAGTGACTTGCGACAGTTGCTTGATAGCCCATCCCAGCGCCTTTTTGCTGTCAGCGACCAAAACAACTTGTTAGGCTTGTGTTTGGTCAATATGGAAGGCCAATTACCGAGTGAATTAAATAACGACATCGCCGCAGGAAAGCGTCGGCCACAAGGTCATTTGTTACCGCAGCAGCTCTTCGCCATCCAAGGACATACTGACTTTTTGAACAGTCGATTCGCTCGTGTCGTGAGAATTGTTGTCGCACCATCTGTTCATAAACAAACATTAGGCAGCCAACTTCTTTCTTTCACAGAACAGCAACTACACCATGAAGTAGATTACATCGGCAGCAGCTTTGGCGCTAATGCCCAACTCGTTAATTTCTGGCAAAAGAACCATTTTAAAGTGGTTAAATTAGGTTTCAAGCAAGATAAAGCAAGCGGCGAATACGCTGCCATGGTGCTTAAAAGTATCAATAAACAAAGCACACAGGCACTGCAAGACTTACAATACCATTTCCAAACGAGTTTTTATTATCAGCTACTCAGTCAATACCAGCTTTTACCTAGTTCTTTAGTACTAATACTTGTCAACACTTTTTCCTCTCAAGAGATCCCTGCACATTGGATTAACCATTTGAATTATATGGCCAAGAAGTTATCTCATCTTGAACAAGATAGCAGCACACTATGGCATATTTTGACATTTAACCCGAAATTACTATTAAGTTTATCAGATGTTTCACAACACTTAGCGATTGGACTATTATTACAAAATAATAGTAAAGCATGGTGTTTGGATGGACTTAAATTGGAGTCAAAGAAACAGCGAGCACGTGCTTTTAAAACGTTAGTACTGGAGTTACATGCCGCGATTAAGTCCCTTCCATAAGCTTTTATGTTTTGCACTCTCATGGCTAATAATGGCCTCGGGTGTGTGCGCAACAAACAATATCAAACTCGGTATGTCAATTGCGCTAAGTGGTCCAGCTCAAGGAATTGGTAAACAGCTACGTGATGGCGCCCAGCTTTATTTTGACGAACTAAATAAGCAAGGTGGGGTTGCTGGACAGCTGATTGAATTAACCGTTTTGGATGATGGTTATGAGCCAAATCGTACTGTAATCAATACCAAACAGCTTGTTGACGTACATCAGGTCAATGCGCTTTTTAGCTATATGGGCACGCCAACAACATCAGCTATCAAGCCTTTGCTTGAGTACAGTCAAATTCCATTACTCATGCCCTTCACTGGGGCTGATTTTTTGCACGGCGCCCCCACCTTTCAAGTATTTAATCTCAGAGCAAGCTATAAGGATGAAGCGATGGAGCAAGTGCGCTTTTTAGTGAATGAAAAACAACATCAACATATTGCACTATTAATCCAAGCCGATGAATTTGGTATCACATTAGAAAAGAGCATTACCCAAAGTTTACTTCTATCAAAGCTAAAACCTGTCATTGTTACGCGCTTTAGACGCAACACCACTGATGTAGATAAAGCGTTAGAGCAGATCCAAGCCACCAATGCAACCGCAGTGATCATGGTGGGTACTTACGAACCCTTGGCCAAATTTATAGAGCTAGCCAAACAAGCCAAATCAACCCTAGATTTTACGACCGTTTCTTTTGTTTCCAGCAAAGCGCTGTTTCAAAGAATTAAGGTGGGGGAAAATGTGATGGTGACAGAAGTGATGCCAGATCCAAATCTTTGCAGCACGGCATTGTGTGATAAATTTAGAGCGCAAGTAGAGCAACACCCCGAGCTCGTCATAGATCATGTTTTATTTGAAGGCTATCTCAATGCCTTAGTGTTTAGCCGCGCAGCAATGCTTTGTAAAAACGGGTATAGTAATCAATGTATCATGCGCTCACTACCCGCTGTGCTCATGCAAGACAATGAGCTAAAATCGCTCTTTGAATTACCCCAACAGCAAAAGAAATTGCCCGTATACCGTTCATATTCCTCATAATGATCTATCCTTAAACAATCGAAATACGCTTGTTGAGGGAAAACATGGATCTCATTAACTTTCGAGTGGGACATAAAACAATTTCATTGAAAATATTGGATATTTTGCTCACTGAACGCTACGAAGGTAACTTAACTTCTTTACCAAACGATAACCCCAGTTTCTTAGGCGTAAAAGATTATATGGGCACACCCACCCCTATTTTCGATTTGGGGATTATTTTAAACAAGCAGTCGTCCTACGAAATCAATAATGCGTTAGTAGAATTACTCAAAGCTAGGGAGGATGACCATAAACATTGGCTTCAGGCACTTGAAAAAAGCGTGTTAAAAGGCCACGACTTTGACAAAGCCAGAGATCCAAGACAATGCGCATTCGGCCAGTGGTTTTATAGCTTTAAAACAGAAAACGAAGACCTTAAAGCCATTCTCAACCGATTTGAAGAGCCTCATAATAAATTGCATGCCCTAGCCGATCAGCTGCTTTCACTGTGCGATCAAGATCAGCAGCAACAGGCGATTAATTTGCTAGAAAAAGAGCGCACAACCACTTACGCAAAACTTATACGCTTATTTGAGTCCGCGCGTGAGCAAATTAGCCTCGACCATAAACCGATTATTGTGTTTACCACTCAAGATGGTCAGAAGCCACACATTGGCTTATTAGTCGATCAAGTAGAGGACAATATCCACTGTGATGAAAGTGAGATTAAATCACTGAGCGAAATTACCAATATCGGCTTTGAGGTCGATCCTCAAACCAAAAAAATGATGCAAGGGCTCATTAAACGTGGCGACACCCATAGTGTGCTTATTGATCCGAGTGCCATTTTCAGGCCGGAGCACTTACAAGACTACGAGCCAGAAGAAACCGAGAGCTACGGTTTGTTTTGATTTTTCTTTGCGAGCAAACAAAAACGCCGCTATTACAGCGGCGTTTTTTATATGCAAATAGCGCTTAGTCTTTTGCTTGACGGCTAGCGCGCTTACGCTCGCTTTCTGTTAGTAGTTTCTTACGAATACGGATACTTTCCGGCGTAACTTCTACTAGTTCGTCATCATCGATAAACTCAAGTGCTTGCTCAAGTGTCATTTTGATTGGTGGCACAAGTGTTTGCGCTTCATCAGTACCTGAAGCACGAACGTTTGTTAGCTGCTTACCTTTCAACGCATTTACAGTAAGGTCGTTGTCACGGCTATGAATACCAATAACCATGCCTTCGTATACTTCAACACCGTGACCGATGAATAACTTACCACGGTCTTGTAGGTTAAATAGTGCGTTAGTTAACGCTTTACCTGTTGCGTTTGCGATCAATACACCGTTTTTACGTTGACCAATGTTACCACCTTTATGCGGACCATAATGATCAAACGTGTGGTACATCAAACCAGAACCAGAAGTCAGCGTCATAAAGTCAGTTTGGAAACCGATTAAACCACGTGAAGGCATCATAAAGTCCATGCGAATACGGCCTTTACCATCTGGTGCCATGTCAGTCATTTCCGCCTTACGAAGACCAAGTTGCTCCATGATAGAACCTTGGTGCTCTTCTTGAACGTCTACCGTTACTGTTTCATACGGTTCTTCTAACTGACCATCAACTTCACGAAGGATTACTTCTGGACGAGAAACCGCTAGCTCGTAACCTTCACGACGCATATTTTCGATTAGGATACCTAAGTGTAATTCACCACGACCAGATACACGGAAGCTATCTGGGTTATCCGTTTCTTCAACACGTAGTGCTACGTTGTGCACTAGTTCGTTTTCTAAACGTTCAAGGATGTTACGTGACGTTACGAATTTACCTTCTTGGCCAGAAAACGGCGAAGTGTTTACAGAGAAGGTCATTGTTACTGTTGGTTCATCAACAGAAAGTGCTGGTAATGCTTCTACTGTGTTTACATCACAGATAGTGTCTGAAATTTTCAGCTCACCTAAACCTGTAATTGCGATGATGTCACCCGCTTGCGCTTCTTGCGCTTCATGGCGATCAAGGCCTAAATAAGTCAGTACTTGACCCACTTTACCGTTACGTTTAGTACCATCAGCGCCAACAATCGTTACTTGCTGGTTTACTTTAACTGTACCGCGCTTAATACGACCTACACCGATAACACCAATGTAAGAGTTGTAGTCAAGCTGAGAAATCTGCATTTGGAATGCACCATCTGGATCCGCATCAGGCTGAGCTACTTGATCAACAATCGCTTCAAACATAGGTTGCATGTTGTCAGAAGGCTCATCTAAATCTAAAGTTGCCCAACCGTTGATAGCTGAAGCGTAGATAACTTGGAAGTCCAACTGTTCATCAGTTGCGCCAAGGTTATCAAATAAGTCAAACACTTGGTCCATAACCCAATCAGGGCGTGCACCAGGCTTATCGATTTTGTTGATAACAACGATAGGCTTAAGGCCTAGCGCGAATGCCTTTTGCGTTACGAAACGCGTTTGCGGCATTGGACCTTCTTGTGCATCAACCAGTAGCAATACTGAGTCAACCATTGAAAGAACACGTTCTACTTCACCACCGAAGTCAGCGTGTCCCGGAGTGTCTACGATGTTAATGTGGTAGTCGTTCCACTCAATCGCGGTGTTTTTAGCTAGGATGGTGATACCGCGCTCTTTTTCGATATCGTTTGAATCCATTACACGCTCTTCGTTACCGCCGCGCGTCTCTAGTGTACCTGATTGCTCAAGCAACTTATCAACTAGGGTTGTTTTACCGTGGTCTACGTGGGCGATAATCGCGATATTACGTAATTTTTCAATGCTCATGTTTATAACTCAGATAATGACTCGAAAGAGTGGGTTAATCCTAATACACCTAATTGTGCAAAACAGCCTATAAATTGACCGATAGGATTTATAAAGTGGCGTATTATCCCCTAATAACGCGATAGATGAAAGTTTATGCAGCATTATTTTTTGGCTTCATTCAACAATTTCGCTCTTTTTAGCTGTCATTTTATCCACTTAGGACTGCCAGTAAGCTTAAAGGGGCTCATCATAGTACAATGTTAAATAAAGAGAATAATTCAGAAATATGTAAAGGCAATGACAACCCAGCACATTGATAACGTCAATCTGTCACAGCTTCATAAAAATTGGCCTTTTAAATCGTTCATTTTTTACTCTCAATTTCAAAAAATGAACTACAATAATCGCACCAATAAAGTGCAATTACGGATCATTTTGGTGCAAAAGGGCAATTACCCAATGCCTATTCAACTTTAAATCATATATTTTTCATGCGATTACAACGTTGGCACACATTAAGCTTACAAAAATCGCAATCGCATTAAGTTAATGCAGCAAGCATAAAAAAACCAACGAGTCGGAGGACACATGTCACAATCGGTTTTAGATTTTATCAAAGAAAATGACGTTAAATTTGTAGATTTACGTTTTACAGATACTAAGGGTAAAGAACAGCACGTTTCTATTCCTCATCATCAAGCCGATGAAGACTTCTTCGAAGACGGTAAAATGTTTGATGGCTCTTCAATTGCTGGCTGGAAAGGCATTAACGAATCAGACATGGTATTAATGCCAGATGCTGCATCAGCAAAGCTTGACCCATTCGCTGAAGAAACAACGCTTATCGTACGTTGTGACGTGGTAGAGCCTTCAACACACCAAGGCTATGAGCGTGACCCACGTTCTGTTGCAAAACGCGCTGAAGAATATATGCGTTCAACAGGTATCGCAGATACGGTACTTTTCGGTCCAGAACCTGAGTTCTTCCTATTTGACGACGTTAAGTTCAAAACTGACATGTCAGGCTCTATGTACAAAATTGACGCACAAGAAGCTTCTTGGAACTCTGACAGAGACTACGAAGGCGGCAACACAGGTCACCGCCCAGGCGTTAAAGGCGGTTACTTCCCAGTAGCACCGGTAGATTCATCACAAGACTGGCGCTCAGCGACTTGTTTAGTTCTTGAAGAGCTAGGCCAAGTGGTTGAAGCACACCACCACGAAGTAGCAACAGCTGGTCAAAACGAAATCGCGACTCGCTTTAATACCATGGTATTAAAAGCAGATGAAATTCAAGAAATGAAATATGTTATCCACAACATGGCGCACCTATATGGTAAAACGGCAACCTTCATGCCTAAGCCTGTAGTAGGTGATAACGGTTCTGGTATGCACTGTCACCAATCTTTAGCTAAAGATGGCAAAAACATCTTTGCTGGAGACAAGTACGGTGGTCTATCTGAAGACGCGCTTTACTACATCGGTGGTATTATCAAGCACGCTAAAGCAATCAACGCATTTGCTAATGCGTCAACAAACTCTTACAAGCGTTTAGTACCTGGCTTTGAAGCACCAGTTATGCTTGCATACTCAGCGCGTAACCGCTCTGCATCAATCCGTATTCCGGTAGTACCTTCAGAGAAAGCACGTCGTATCGAAGTACGCTTCCCAGACCCTACAGCTAACCCATATCTTGCGTTCTCAGCAATGCTAATGGCGGGCCTTGATGGAATCAAAAACAAGATCCACCCTGGTGATGCAATGGACAAAGATTTATACGACCTACCTGCTGAAGAAGCAGCTGAGATCCCAACCGTAGCAGCGTCACTAGACGAAGCACTAGCCTGTCTTGACGCTGACCGTGAGTTCTTAACTCAAGGTGGCGTATTCACTGACGACTTAATTGATGCTTACATCAAACTTAAGTCACAAGAAGTGGAAAAACTGAACATGACAACTCACCCTGTTGAGTTTGAAATGTACTACAGCGTGTAGTCGCGCAACTTAAATCATATGTGTTCTCAAGCCCGCTTTAGTGGGCTTTTTTAGTGGTAAATCGCAGCGCTTCGTACTAAATTGGTATTTATTAGATGGTGATGAATAGGAAGATTTACTAATGGTACAGCGATTATTATTGGGTTGTTTGCTGCTAACTTGTTACACGCTCGTAGCACAACCACAAGTATACCGCTGGAAAGACGAGCAAGGGAATTGGGTTTATTCCGACGTACCTAGGAAGGGTTCTGAAAAAGTAGATTTAAACCAACCTGTTACTATGCCTGCGGTAGACACAACGGTACTTGAGCCAAAACAGCAAGCCAAAAAAATCAACTATGAACTTAAAATCGCCTCACCGGGCCATCTGCAAACCATTCGCAAAAATACCGGCTCTGTCTATGTTACAGGCCATGTCAGCCCCGTATTTTCTCGCGGTCTAAAGGTTCAGTTGTTCCTAGATGGCAAAGCAGCCAGCGAAAAACAAACCAACGCACAGTTCGCTCTACGTAATGTCGAACGTGGAGAGCACAAACTGATCATGCATCTATTTAACGAACACGGCACAAAAATTGCCAGCAGTTCACCCAGTACTTTTTATTTACACCGCACCAGTCAAGTAAACCCGTAGCACCCAAAATACACGCATGATATGATGCACCAAGTTGGTGCAAAGATTTCCTAAGGTGATCCAAAATGGAACAAAATACGCAACCTATGTTAGGTGCTCTGTGGCATAACCTCTCGACCTGTGTACTGGCATTAGATGAGCAGTTTGTCATTCATTATGCCAATAATAGTTGTAGTGAGTTGTTTGGCCTAGGTCTAAAGCGCCTCGTTGGGCAACCTATTAATGATATTTTTAGTCACCATCAAATCGATTTTGAACGCCTACATCAGTACGTACTTAATGACGGTGTAGACTGCCAGCAGCATAGAGTTGACGTGGTATTTATCGATAACCGAGCTGCCACTTTAAACTTACATGCCCGACGTATTAATCACCAACAAAGGCCCTATATTTTGCTCGAATGCCGACGCATTGATGATGAAGTGCGTTTTGATCAAGCCTCCAACCAAATGCACCAATACCAAGCAGCCAGAACACTGATCCGCGGTCTTGCACATGAAATAAAAAATCCTCTGGGCGGCATACGTGGAGCGGCGCAATTATTGCAGTACGAGAGTTGTCAGCAAGAACGCGATCAATGTGCACAATTGATCATTGAACAGGCAGACCGATTAACAGAGCTCGTGGATAGGTTATTAGGCCCAAATCAATTACCCAAAAAGGCCCCGTGTAATATTCACCAAACACTAGAGTCGGTCATTAAGCTCAGTACGCTAGATAACAACAGTGACATCGTACTTTTGAAAGACTACGACCCTAGCATACCGGATATCGTCATTGATCAAGCAAAGATACAACAAGTGGTCTTAAACATAGTGAGAAATGCCCAACAAGCACTGGGCGATAGTGGCTCAATCACCCTTAAAACACGTATCAAACACAGAATGCGTAGTGGTGAGCGACTCATGAAAAAAGCGCTCGTGATCCAAATTGCAGATAATGGCCCTGGTATAGCCGAGGAACTGAAAGACACTTTGTTTTATCCGATGATCACAAACAAAGAAGGTGGCTCAGGCTTGGGCCTCTCTATAGCACAAACCATCGTTGAGCAACACGGCGGTTTAATTGATTGCGACAGCTGGCCCGGACACACAGAATTTAATATTTACTTGCCGTTTGACAACAACGGCACGGGGAGCAAGTAATGAAAACAGTTTGGCTCGTAGATGATGATGCTTCAATTCGCTTTGTTTTAGACAAAGCGCTTTCTAGAGCTGGTTTTACCACCGAAAGCTTTGCCAATGGGCAAGATGTGTTAACCGCGCTTTCTTATAGTCAGCCTGCGGTATTAATTTCAGACGTACGCATGCCCGGTATTGATGGCATGGCATTGCTCGAAGAAATTGCCGAGCAATTTCCCAATCTCCCCGTGATCATCATGACTGCGCATTCTGATCTTGATTCTGCGGTCAACGCGTTTCAAAAAGGCGCGTTTGAGTACTTAGCCAAACCGTTTGACTTGAATGAAGCAACAGCACTGGTTGAACGCGCCTATCAAGCCAGTCAACAGGCTCGAAAAACCAAGCGTCAAGTTCAAGAACAAAAACATCCAGATATTATTGGTGAAGCCCCCGCAATGCAGGAAGTATTTCGTGCCATTGGTAAGCTTTCCGCATCAAGCATGAGCGTGTTGATCAATGGCGAATCTGGCACCGGTAAAGAATTAGTCGCAGGCGCATTACATAATCACAGTCCCCGAAAAGACAAAGAGTTTATCGCCCTCAATATGGCCGCCATTCCAAAAGATTTGGTTGAGTCTGAATTATTTGGCCATGAGAAAGGCGCATTTACGGGTGCCGATAGCATGCGCCGAGGCCGTTTCGAACAAGCTAATGGCGGTACCCTGTTTTTAGATGAAATTGGTGATATGCCACTGGATGTGCAAACACGGCTTTTACGTGTCCTTGCGGATGGCGAATTCTACCGTGTTGGTGGCCACCAAAGTGTGAGGGTGGACGTGCGTATTATCGCCGCCACACACCAAGATTTAGAGCAACTCGTTAAAAAAGGCCAATTCCGTGAAGACTTGTTTCACCGCTTGAATGTAGTGCGCTTAAAACTGCCCGCCTTACGTGAAAGAACCGAAGACATTCCAAAGCTGGCACAGCACTTTTTAGCACACAGTGCCAAGGAGTTACAAAGCGACAGCAAAGTCTTGAGTGATGAAGCCATCAATATAATGCGCCTTTACCATTGGCCGGGCAATGTTCGACAACTTGAAAATACATGCCGATGGTTAACCGTGATGGCTCCTGGTGAGCTGATCAGTGCCCATGACTTACCAGAGGAACTCACCGCAAACACGCCAAGCGAAGCAAGCCAAGGTGATTGGCTAGATGCGTTCCAGCAGTGGCTTAATCAAGAACTCAAACAAGGTAAGGAAAATATCTGGCCTGATGTACAAGCACAACTGGAAGTACGCTTGATCAAAACCGCTCTAAACGCTTGCCATGGCCATAAACAAGATGCCGCCCTCAAAATTGGCTGGGGTAGAAATACGCTAACTAGAAAACTAAAAGAGAGAAATATTCTAGATTAGGCACTGAAGGATCCATTTAATAGCCGTTGATTAGGGTTAAATCATTTACTTAATTAAGTTTTTCCTTGAAAAATAAACGTGTAATGATTATTTTTGGAATGTATTGAGACACTCGGTACAGTTAAACTTTTTAAAGGACTATTTATGAATATCAAATTGACGAAGAAATCACTCAAACATTTAACACCATGTGAATGTGCTCCTAATGCAGCAGACGGTAATAATGTTACCTCAACAATAAATGTCGTCTAACCTATCCTAGGTGCGCTTGCCTTAGTTTTCTTTATGAGCCAAATGCTAAGCAAGCATTAATGTCGCTTGCAGTATAAGCGACATTAAAAATGTATTTGATTCTTCCTGCAAAAATAGCCACAATTTTAAGCAAATAATAAGCTGCGATTTAACACCATGAAACTCCTTGAAAATGTGCCTTTAATTAAGCAGCTTGAGATCATTAACCGGCTGCCTTTTTTTAATGATTTTACGATTCAAGAAAGACAGGTGTTATTGGAATCATTTACCCACCTGTATTTAGTACACACTGACCGCCATGCATTCAAGCGCTTTGAATTAGATAACCGCTTATTCATTGTACTCAGTGGGGAATTAGTCATTTTTAAAAAGAACGAGCTACAAGAGCTGGGTCGCATTTTACCGGGCGAGTTTATTGGTGAAGGGGCATTCATTTGTCATCGAGAGCACTCCACTAGTGCCAAAGCAATTAAAGACAGTATTTTACTGGCCATTACTCCCGACGCTATGACGCGACTCCCGAATGTCATTCGCGAGAAGGTGAAAGATAAGATCATTGAAGGTATGAGCTTACGTATTAATAAACTCAGCAGTTTTATTGAGGATAATATGTAACGATAAGGGCGCACTGTAAAACTATGTACGCCCCTATTGAACTACTTTTAGCTATTTAACAACTGTTCAAATGCAGCAAATAACTTATCAAGCTCTTCAATGGTGTTGTAGTGCATACAGCCGATGCGCACTACACCGCCTTTATCCATCATACCAAGCTGCTCACACAAGCCTTGCGCATAGAAGTTACCATCCCATACACACATGTGTTGTTTGCCTAAAAACTCAGAGACTTCACGTGGTGCAAACCCTTCAAACGTTAGTGCAAACGTGGGCGTACGCTCTGCTAGACGCGCTCTATCAGTAATGCCAAATAATGAGATCTGCGGGAACTGCTCAAGACGATTTAGGAAGTACTCACTGAGCGCCATCTCATGTTGCTTGGTTTTAGCAAACGCGACTGCCAAACGCTCTCGACGTGGAGTATCCTCCGTCATACCACTTAATGACGCGATATAGTCAATGGCAGCAATCACCCCCGCTAAGCCCTCAAAGCTTTGCGTACCCGTTTCCCAGCGGCCTGGGATCACGTCTTTGGCTGGTTCCACTTTATAAGGCGTAAATCCTTCTAAATGTTCACGCTTGCCATAGACAATGCCCACATGCGGACCAAAAAACTTGTAAGCTGAGCAAGATAAAAAGTCGCAATCAAGCGCTTGTACATCAACCAGTTCATGTGGCGCATAGTGCACGGCATCCACATACACCAATGCACCAACTTGGTGCGCTAGCTCAACAATCTGTTTGATGTCGTTAATAGAGCCTGTGGTATTAGAGGCATAAGTCACCGCAACAAGCTTGGTTTTGCTGTTGAGTAAGTTTTTATAGTGTGCTAAATCAAGCGTGCAATCATCTTCGTTAATACGAACAGCATGTACTTTAGCGCCTTTATCTTCAGCCGCTTGTTGCCAAGATGATACGTTCGAGTAATGATCTGCATTGGTCACAATGACTTCATCACCGACTTGCCAATGACGAGAAATCGCCCGGCTAAAGCTAAAGGTTAAACTCGTCATGTTCGCGCCAAACACAATTTGCTCTTTGCTTGGTGCATTCAATAGATCAGCGACCGCTTGGCGGGCATCGTTCATCAAGCTAACGGTTTTATCACTAGAGAAAAATGCACCACCTAAGTTTGAGTTGTAATAACCCAAATACGCCGACATTGCGCTTAACACAGACTGAGGCACCTGTGCCCCACCAGGGCCATCAAGAAAAATTGGGGATTGACCATTCAACTGCTGCATGAGCGCAGGAAATTGACGTCTTAGTTGTGTAAGTTCCATAAAAGACTCTTAAGCGGTAAATACAAAACAGTCTAGGTAACCAACTTTATCGGCATCTAGTTTGTTCATTGGTGTGGCGTTATGCCAAACCTGACGGTCATTGATCAAAGCAAATAAACCGTCTTTGATCTCCATTTTAAAGCATGGCTCTGACTCTTTGTTTTCGTAAACAAGTAGCTCACCACCGGCAATATTTTCGTGTGACACACCACATACACATACATGATCAAAACCATCTTGGTGAATACCTTCTGGTGCTGGCGGCGTATCTGACTCAATCGCCAACATACGGAACTGATGTACTTCAATATCACGTTCGTCGCTAATGCCCGTCATTTGCTTAAACTCACTTAATAAGTGCTTAAAGCCATCGCTATTAATCAAATCAGCTTCAAGATTTTCATAAACACGTTCAACGTTACCTTGGAAAGTGTTTATTGAATCATCCTGAACAAATGCTTTAGTAGGCTGCACCGAAACCGCGTTATCAGCAAATTTTAGAACCGAGTAGCGGCGCTTACGAAATGCACCATCTGCGTACGGATTGTCTGGAAGTTGATTGAATGAGGGCTTAACTGCTTCGATATGCGCTTGTTGGATAAAACGCAGTTGAAGCAGATTCTGGTTGTTTACTGCTGTCATTTCTCTGCCGCCTATTAATGTAAAATTAGCGACAATTCTAATTAAATAAAAAATAAAATCTGTTTAATTTACCTATTATTTAACCTTTAATTTGAATTAAAAAACCAATATATGAAAAATTAAAGAATATTCAACCCCAAAAGAAAAGCGCGATTTTTATCCACTTATCAGGCACAAAAAAGCCGGTGAATTCACCGGCCTTTTTAGCAAGTAGTGTAATTAAACTGCTTGCTGGATGATCACACCATCAGCCTTTTTAGTGTACTGAGGCATTTTGTGGAAGTTCAAGTAACGGTATGTATCAGCTGCCGTTGCATTGATTTTCGCAGCGTACTCTTGGTATTCAGCAGGCGTAGGTAATTTACCTAAAATCGCAGCGACTGCTGCAAGCTCTGCCGATGCAAGGAATACGTTTGCACCAGTACCTAAGCGGTTCGGGAAGTTACGCGTAGAGGTAGACACAACCGTTGCTTTGTCAGCAACACGTGCTTGGTTACCCATACACAGTGAACATCCAGGAGTTTCGATACGAGCACCAACACGACCGAAGATACCGTAGTAACCTTCGTCAGTTAACTGATCTCTATCCATCTTAGTTGGTGGTGCAACCCAAAGCTGAGTTGGAATACGGCCAGTATAACCATCAAGTAGTTTACCCGCTGCACGGAAGTGACCAATGTTGGTCATACAAGAACCGATGAATACTTCGTCGATTTTCTCGCCTGTAACGTCTGAAAGCAAGCGTGCATCATCAGGATCGTTTGGTGCGCACAAGATAGGCTCTTTGATCTCAGCAAGGTCGATTTCTAGTACATGCTTGTACTCAGCATCTTTGTCCGCTTCCATTAATTCAGGGTTAGCTAGCCACTCTTGCATTGCTGTGATACGACGCTCAATCGTACGTACATCACCGTAACCTTCTGAGATCATCCACTTAAGCATGACGATGTTAGATTCTAGGTACTCAGCAATAGATTCTTTAGAAAGCTTAACTGTACAACCTGCTGCTGAACGCTCTGCTGAAGCGTCTGATAATTCGAACGCTTGCTCAACAGTTAGGTGCTCAACACCTTCAATTTCTAGTACGCGACCAGAGAACTCGTTGATTTTACCTTTCTTCTCAACCGTTAATAGGCCTTCTTTGATGCCGTAGTAAGGGATAGCATGTACAAGGTCACGTAATGTGATACCTGGTTGCATTTCACCTTTAAAACGAACCAAAATTGATTCAGGCATATCAAGTGGCATTACACCCGTTGCTGCCGCAAATGCAACCGCACCAGAACCTGCCGGGAATGAAATACCAAGTGGGAAACGTGTATGCGAGTCACCACCAGTACCAACGGTATCTGGTAATAACATACGGTTTAACCAAGAGTGAATAACACCATCGCCCGGACGAAGTGATACACCGCCACGGTTCATAATGAAATCAGGTAACGTATGGTGTGTGTTTACGTCAATAGGCTTAGGATAGGCTGACGTATGGCAGAATGACTGCATAGTTAAATCAGCAGAGAAACCTAGACATGCCAAATCTTTTAGCTCATCACGCGTCATTGGACCTGTGGTATCTTGCGAACCAACAGTGGTCATTTTAGGCTCACAGTACTGACCAGGGCGAACACCCGGCATGTTACAAGCTTTACCAACCATTTTCTGTGCAAGTGTGAAACCCTTGCCCGAATCCGTTACTAATGCTGGCTTACGGAAAATCTCTTCCGCTTCAAGTCCGAGTGATTTACGCGCTTTGTCTGTTAAGCCACGACCGATGATCAATGGAATACGGCCACCTGCACGTACTTCGTCTAAAATAACATCTGACTTAAGTGCAAACGTTGAGATCACTTCATCTGTACCATGGCGCTTAACCACACCTTCGTACGGATAAATGTCAATTTGATCGCCCATGTTGAACTCATCAACATTTAACTCGATTGGCAATGCGCCAGAGTCTTCCATTGTGTTGAAGAAAATAGGTGCGATTTTACCACCTAAACATACACCACCAACGCGCTTATTTGGTACGAATGGAATGTCATCACCCATGAACCAAAGCACTGAGTTAGTCGCTGATTTACGAGAAGAGCCCGTACCAACCACATCACCCACGTAAGCCAAAGGTAAGCCTTTGCCTTTTAACTCTTCTAGTTGTGAAATTGGACCAATTTCACCGTCTTTTTCAGGATTGATGCCATCACGCGCATTTTTAAGCATAGCTAATGCGTGCAGTGGGATATCAGGACGAGACCAAGCATCTGGTGCAGGTGACAAGTCATCAGTGTTCGTTTCACCCGTTACTTTAAATACGGTAACTGAAATTTTCTCCGCAACTGCTGGCTTGTTTAAGAACCACTGCGCATGTGCCCATGACTCAATCACTTGCTGTGCGTATTTATTGCCCGCTTTGGCTTTTTCTTCTACATCGTAGAACGCATCAAACATAAGTAATGTGTTTGACAGGCCCTTAACAACGATAGGCGCAAGCGCTTCATCATCAAGTAGCTCAATCATAGGTGCGATATTGTAACCACCTAACATCGTACCTAGCAATTCAGCCGCGTACTCTTTGCTTACTAATGGTGATGTCGCTTCACCTTTTGCAACTGCCGCCAAAAAGCCAGCCTTAATATAAGCGGCATCATCCACACCAGGTGGTACGCGGTTTACTAAAAGGTCTACGATAAATTCTTCTTCACCTGCTACAGGTGACTTTACTAATTCAATCAGATCTGCAGTTTGTTGTGCGTCTAACGGCTTAGGAACGATCCCTTGCTGTGCGCGCTCTTCTACATGTTTACGATATTCTTGAAGCACAATTTTGCCCTCTTGGTGACGTGAATCGGTCCGGCTATGTAATTGCCTACACAGCAGTTACCGATAAATTCCGGTGACTTATTATAAGGTCTTTGAGTATAGATGAAAATCTTGCACCTGAAACTGACCTAAAATAGTCACTATAAATACTATGAATAGTCTTGTCTGGACAAGTGCATTTTCATGAATATTAGTTAATTAAGACGCATTCTCAATATGAAAGTAACACCTCAGATAAAAGGGGTATCTTTTTCCAAATTTGTCGACTTATTAAGGGGATTATTTTGAGCATTGCACGCTCGACACTAATCGTAACTTGAGCCGTAGTTCGCACAATATATGCACACCACTAATTCACATATAATTATCCCGAATATCGATACAATTAGTTACACTTTTGAGCTATGTACGCGTATAAAATGCCATAGAATAATTACCAATAACAACACACTTAAGGAATTCAAACATGGATAAAATTCGAAATATGAAGCTAAAAAAGAAAGGCCTCAAATTACTTTCTGCGTCAATGGCTGCAAAGGTAAATGGAGGAGCAGGAGGGACGCCCACTGACATAACTCGGAACACATCAAGAGTGACCACAGGGACCATCATGTAATGCCCTCGTATGCTTAGTTTATTTGTACTGTTGGGCGGTTTATCACATCATGAATAACCGTCCCAACGAGTCATCAAGGTCGAGCACTCGCTATTAACAAGTCTGCGACTTGCTGTTTTACTGCTCGTCTATCACCTTCGGGGACGCCAAAACGCTTCGCCAACTGGACAATTTCTTCATCACTTAAATTAAATGATAAACGCTGTCTAGTTTTTTTCGACTTAACTTCTAAGCCCAAAATCTTTCGAATCATATCCGATGGTGTTAACTCCTGATCAATCGCTTGCTTTTTGATAGATTTTTGTACTTCACTGCTCAAATCAAATGCCATCTGCGTTGCTCGTACAGCTTGCTGTTGGCGTTCCCATTTGGCGACTTTGCTATTTGTCACTTAATCATTCCCCGGAAAGAGCTCAACGATATCCGAGATAGGGCGTGTCAGCGTTAATGATACATCAGTGTCACCCCCCTCCCATATTTCGATATTGATACTGTGATCTCCGCTAGGAGAACTCAAGCAAACCATTTCACAGGATTCTGATCCTGCCTGCTCATACTGAGGTAAGGGCTGATCACGATAATCTCGGTTATGAAAGTAAACAATAAAAGGGGCTTCGCTCTGCACATAGTGTTTAGCAAGAAAGTGACTAAAGCGTTCAGGGACGTTCGCCACATTAATATCCGTGAGTTCTTCCTCATCAAAAATTCGGGCAAACTCATCCAAGGTAAAGATTTCTTCGACATCATCACGTTGAATTTTGATTGAGAAATTGGCCCATTGCTCACCATCTTCTTGTTCGATTTGTAAAAAGATCACTTGCCCTGAATTACTCTCCAGCACCATTTCATAATCGGCACTATGTTGATACTGATAAGTATTAACCGCCGTCACACGTAAAGTCTGCCCCTTTAGCCATTGTGGATACGCAAACGAGTCAATGATACTGAGCATATCGCCAACTTTTAGCTGTGATGGCTCTGATAATTGTCGTACAGGCGTTTCTTTTTTAGATTTGAAAAAATTGAACATATCCCACCTCAAAGCAAAAAGGGATAATCAAGTTATCCCTTTTCGATATGGTTAAAAGGTTTAGTTACCTTGCTTGGCTTTGATCCGCGCTAAAATATCTTCGCTTTTTGGATCGGTACCGCCAATCCCCGCCTGCGCCATTCTTTCTTTTAAGCCATCACCATTGGTTTCTGCCTCTAGTGCCTTCGCTGCACCCAATTGATCTTGACGGTCTTGTTGGCGCTGCTTAATACGCTCCAGTGATTCGCGCGCAGAAGTCATAGATGAACTGTTAGTGTTTAACGTGCTGTTTACCGCCATGGTTGCCTGTTGCACACTTTCAGTCGTTTTAACCATAGTTAATTGACGTTGGTTTTCTTTAATCGACTTTTCAGCTTCTTTCACTTGCTGCTTTAACACCACAACATGCTGGCTAAAACCATTGAGCACCTGTTCATGCTCTGCTTTTTCATTTTCGAATTCTTTGATCTTGTCAACAATTTCGAGCGCTAACGCTTCGTTGCCCTGATCCAAAGCTTGCGCAGCAAACCCTTCATGCTCTGCAATTGAAGCATCCAATGCGCTTAGCTTACGCTTGGTTTGCATTTCTTTCGCCATCACTTCTGTCAGGCTTTGTTTCGCTTTTTGAAGTGCATTTTTTGCATCTGCAATTTCTTGTTCAAAAATACGAATTGCATTTGCATCAACCAAAGCCTCGCCTGCTTCGCGCGCACCACCACGGACTGCTGTGAATAATTTCTTTAAAATACTCATAATCTTAACTCCTAAAATACCTATTTAATCGTTTAAATAAGGTGTGATGGCCTCTAATGCATCAATGGCATTGTCAGCAAGCGTCACTAGCTCATGGGTAATATCGTCAAATGATGAATTCACTGACAAGGCGCCAAAGATAGCGTACTTGTCATCTACTTTCGCAAAAGCGCTTAAGGGGATCGGTACGTTCAAACGCAATAAGTTTTCATTAAGCTCATTTTTCAATTCAGTTTTTACTTCATCTTCAGCAAACAGATAACTGATACATAACAATTGCTCTTGCGTTTGTGTGACGAAAATAGGCAACTCATCGTTCCCATCAACAATCACTTGCAAAACATCTTGCTCACCTGAATTGGTGATCATGAATGACTCAAAGCCAACGCCTTCTGTTTCAAAAGCGGCTAGTTTTATCGAAAGTTCATTTAATTCCATTTTTCTGCCTTATCAAATTGACATATTATGTCTGAGTTAAGATTTACATGGCCGACATAATATGTCAACCATTAAAACTAGTTTTTATACAGCTCATTTTCTTGCTGCCACGCCTGGCGGTAATAGTCATATAATACACCTGAGCCTAGCTGGTTGATTTCAATGTTATCTTCAAATTCAAAAAAGCGATTAGGAAACACAAACGCTGCAAGCAAATATTGCTGATTGGCCCAACGAGAAGGTACAGGCAGTGCATTAACTCGACCGATCCGAGCACTTGCAGGACTCGCTGTAGTCGTTGCAATCGTCCAACCCCACTGCCCAAATGACGGCACATTTTGTTGGTACTGCTCAACATAGCCAAATCCCGCCGCTTTAACCGTTTTTGCTATGCTTATAAACGCATTTTTTGCATGGTAAGGGGAAGTTGACTGGATCACCATCGCCCCATCAGCAGACAACAACTGCCTTAAGTGGTTGTAAAAATAATCACTGTACAACTTATTTAAATCAGGATGATTTGGGTCAGGTAAATCCACAATGATGGTATCAAAACGCAAACCCTGTGCGAGCAACTGTTCAACTTGTATAAACGCATCAGCAACCAAAATATTGACTCTTGGATCACGCATTGCTTGCTGATTAAGCTGAGTGAGTCGCTGTTTAATATGTTCTGGTACGTCGAACCGATCATCATCATGACCAAATAAGTCGAGCAATTGCGCATCTAGGTCTACCAATGTAACTTGCTTAACTGGCCACTTCAGTACATCTCTCAATGCCAGTCCATCTCCACCACCGATGATCAACACATTATCGTGACGATTTGATGCCAACATAGCAGGGTAAACCAACATAGTGTGATAGATTTGCTCATCAATGCTAGAAAACTGGAGTCGACCATTGAGGTAAAGATCAGTAATTGGCTCGGGTCGATTGCGGCTTAAGCGCTCAGTGAGCACCACATGCTGATATTTGGTCGATTGCGCATAAATCACTTTATCCTTGTAAAGTACATTGCTGAGTTCTTTCATCCAACCGCTACCAAATTGCAATATCAACGCAAACAAGGCTAACAGTAAAAAATGACAAAAAAACAATATCTTAGCGAAGCGGACATAACTTCTATATCGCCACAAAAACACCAAACCTGCCACTATATTAAATAATGCAGTCCACGCCGCCGCCTGCATAATAGGCATCGATAGCATGATGCTAACCCAAATCGCCGCACCAATCCCTGCACCGATGTAATCAGCGCCATATATGGTACCAGCATTGTTTTCTAAAAACCGCCCATAAACCTGCTGACGAATTCGCGCGATAAGTGGGATCTCCATCCCAATCAACATACCTAAGAACAGGCCAAATACATAAGGTAAAAATTGTGCCCACTGCTGCAACTGTTCAAATACATAGCCGTTTAGCACCACATCTGGCGGCAGATTGAAAATATTAGACAACAAATGAGGCAGTGAATAGCTAACCGCAATAACGCTGGCAATGGCCAGAATACATCCCATACCAACCAACGCAATAATACTTTCTAGCCAAGCAAACGCACTAAAAGCATCCTTAAACCAGCGAGCTAAAAATGCCCCTAACCCCATCGCTACAATCATGGTGCCGATCATGGCATAAATTGCACTTTCTACTGAGCCCAAGACGCGCCCCGCATAATGAGAGAGCAAGTATTCGTATATTAGACCGCACCCAGCAAGTACGGCCATCACACTAATCAGCAAAACATCATGCCCAAGCAAACTTGTACGGCTTGGACTGCTCATCGATTGCGACACGCTTTATGCCCCTAACAACGTCGCCATGGTAATACCAATCGCAAAGGAAATGGCAGCAGAAATGGCCGCTACACCGACATTCTTTTGACGGTTCACTTCATCTGAAATATCACAACCAGATAAAATAATTTTGATAGTAATCAAATGCAGTAAGGCAAACATTACAATGCTCAAAACTGCGCACAGTCCCCAGTAACTTAAACTAGCAATTAAGTTATCAGGCGCATAAGGTGCTAACCCAGATGCGGCTGTGAGCGCTAATGCACTGCCAATTAAAAAGCCGGCATAACGCACACCAACCGCCACATTGCCATCCACAATCGCTTGCTGCAAACAGTCACCAGCACGATTAGTGCGCTTAAATAGTTGCACGCGATATTGACTCACGAGCAACAGCACCAAATTAGCAATCACAAAAGCGGCAATCACAATAGGTAAGCCGTGCCAGCCTTGCGTTGCAACCCAAAATAAGGACGAGCGGATCACAATAGCAACGCTGACCACATGGCCAAAATCGATTAAAGCAGCGGTCGCATTACCGCGCACAATTTCCTCATGTAAACTGACTTTCCTCAGTGCTACCTTATCTTGGAAAAAGTGTCCTAATTTGATTAGCACAATGGCCAGCGCACCATAGCCCGCCATTTGCACCGCTTCTTGCAACAAAGATGCAGCAAAGGCCCCGCTGCTAATGCCAGTCAGTACAATCGCTAATGCGGCTACACCTCCGGCAAAGCTTATCCCAAACGCAAAATTGTCTCGTTCAGTAATTTCATCATTGGCATGTAAATTTGATACCCAACCTTTGATATATTTTAGGCTGACAAACAATGCAATGATAATTGCAAAATCAATGGCCAAAGCTTGTAAAGACCACATGGTTATTCCGTTAAATTCGTACATTGTTATAGACTCCAACTGTTGTTCTTTACACTACTTACCACGACTCACACCCCGCGAAGTTCGATTACTGCTATTGCGCACGGAGCCTGAACTCCGCTTACTATACGAACTGGTTGAAGCATAGCTACTACGGGTACTGGTAGGCGTATAGCTACTGCGGCTTAAACCCGATGCGCCACTGCGTTTTTTTGCATAGGGACTGGTGAATTGTTTACCTTGTCGCTGGTATGACTGCCGTGTACGCGTTTCAATTGCAGTTTGTGTTTTGATTTGTTTGGGGCTCGAATAGCGATAACGACCATAATCATTGTAGTAGCTGTACTTACGTCGCTTACTCCAGCTGCCATATTCAACCGCATCAAATACATCACCCAGCAGTCGATACATGCCATACCATTGCCAAAAGCTCATGCCATTACTGTTGGTTTGCCATTGGCCATAGTTCGGGTTACCAACAAGCTGATTGCCCACCCCCTCGCCTTCGGCTTTTTGGCTAATCGCACCAACGCGCGCTAAGGTACCATTAGACATATCGGCAAGCATATTAATGGGATCGGTCAGCGCATCACCAAATAAACTCGGCTTCATTGCTTCTCGCAGCACATCTAGGCGCTGTAATGTTTCTTCACTGGGAGGAGAGTTTGGCAAGCTCTTGATATCGATGAGCCGAGTTGCTAGGCCTTGAAATAATGGCCCTTGCTTTGTGGCATCTTGCGCAATAATGGCACTGATCTGTGCTAGCTCGGGCCGCCGCTGCTGTAATACTTTATCGTATTCTTTCAATAAAACCGCATTACGGAGCTGACCATTTTCAAGCGCTTTACCGAGTTGGTTGAGTTCACTGTCTGCACTTTGGATAGCTTGCTCTATTGACTGCTGCAGCTGCTCTTCTTTTGATGAGCAGGCCGTTAATAGGCAAAAGAGACTAAACAAACAAACCAGTTCCCATGTTCTTAATTTCGACATACATGTCACCGTTTGATTAACCAATCATAGTTATAGAAATTTCCCACGTTAGTGTCACATAGCCGCTCAATTCTGCCAAGCGTGAAATTGCAACAAAATAAAACGACCGACCATTTTATGAAACGCGGATTTTTGCTAGCTTTAAAACAAGTAAAGCGGCCTAGGCCGCTTTACTTTAGTAAGAGATAATACAGCTAAAACTGCTCATTGAAACACTACATTTTCGCTATTGGGTAGCGCCTGGAATTCCTTTGCGAGCCTTTCGCAGTCTTGCAAAATTGCTTGCTCTAACTTTTCTTCCGCACGCCAACGCTCGGTGTCCATTTTGAATACTTCTTTTTTCGAGTATTTCTTACGTGCGTCATGCGTTGGCATATCTTTTACCACTTCGTACATTTGGTGTACACCAGGATAAACCTCGCGCAACTCTACCTCCTGAGCAAAGCTATATTGAGATATAAGCACCCAAATTCTCAAGCACCCTTCAGAGTACTCGCATTGCTTTTCTTTCATTGCTCTAGCAATCAAATTAATGCTATCGGCCAGCTTAGCATTGCGTTGCTGGCGCGCTTCATGCAACTTCTTTTGCTGCTCGGCCTGATGTTTTGCAATAAGTTTTTTTTGCACTTTTAATTGCCAAAGCAGTTTACCTGCGTAAAAAGATAACCCAGCAATGATCAAAGCACCAACAACAACCGCTAACACTAACCACATAGACGTTATTTCTCCTCGTCGTCTTCGTCAGTTAACCACTCATCTGCCAAGTCATTACTCATAAATGCGGCGAGCGGATCATCTTCAATAATGTCTTGCTCTTCAAATTCATCATCTTCCAAGCCCAGTAACTCGCAAAGCTCTTGGTGTCGAGCAACACTGCGGTTGAAGTACTTTGCGTCTTTTCCTGTTAGTAATTCACCACGCTCGTGACGTTCAAGGAGAGCCATTAAGCGCTCGTCATTTTCAAGCTGTTCTAACTCTTGCTCCGGTGATAACTGTGGCTTTATTTTTTTCAGCTCAACTTGAGGCTGCAAATGGCGTTGTAAAACTGGTTGCTGCTCTTGTATTGCTGCATCGGCAACTAATGGGACTGGCTTTTTGCTTCCTACCCGGCTATCTTTCGCTGCTTTTGTATTGTTTTGATGTTTAGTTTCTTTTGCATCTTGTGCATTGCGTGAGCCAGGCTTCGCCCCTTTGTGTTTTTTAGGGCGCTGCTCTTTCATTGCTCTTAACTCTTGCAATTTCTCTTTGCTCAATCTAGGCGTGCCATTACTAGCAACCTTTCTACTCTTTTTCTTTCTAGTCATAATACTGCTTCGCTCGGTGCCATTGGCACCTTTGATTTAGTTAGGATAATGACATCGTTACCAATAAATTCGATCTCGCTGCCAAAAATTCGTGCTACATAATTAAATGTCTCGCGGCTAAAAAATGAAATATGTGTCAAGTCATTTTTATAATGCCACGTTGCAAAACGTGCTTTGTCGATAACCAGTTTTGTCATCAACACCAAGGGTGCTCCCGGTTTTAGCAAAGCAAAGAGTTGCGATAATACCTGCTTGGGCTGTGCGATGTGCTCTATTACTTCCGTACAAGTAATAAAGTCATATTCACCCTCTAGCACTGTTGGATCATTTGCATAGTATAGGTCATACAAAGCCATTGTATGCCCATGCTCTCGCAGCATTTGTGCCAATAAGGGACCTGGACCGCATCCAAAGTCTAGCCCTGTACTTGGCTGCACTAAGCGCTGTAACAAAGGTTCACTAACACGCGATAAAAAGCGTCGATAACCTTCATCAGCTAAGTCGTTCTCATGACTATCGTAAATTAACTTTTCTTGCTCTGGCGTTAGTCGTGCATCCTCTGCAACTAACACCAAATTACATTGCTGGCACTGCCAATAATGTCGAAATTTATCTTGGTGATAATGCACAAGATCGGTGCCAGCGCATAAACCACATGAGGTTTTCAATTGCACAGCATTACTTATAGGGTATTAATCAAGCAGGTATTGTAGCAGGTCTACGGCGCAGCATAAATAAAAAGACGGTAGAGATTGCTCCCTACCGCCTACTAATCTGAGCGTCTCAAAACTGGACACTTCTCCCTTCGACTTTCAAAGTCTTTATTTTTCTTATTATGCTGTCATCCGTATTGTTTTTATTGTTACTTCCGTGAGTCTTTCCATATTGTTTTTATTTTTAAACTTCCATGAGACTTTTATTATTCTCGGTCAATCCTGACACTTTATTGTTATTTCCATAATGCTGAGTACCAAAATTAGTACTAAAACTGCCACCTACGCTTCCATCGCGATTTGTCCATGTTGTTTTGTTATCTTGGCGACACCGAATAATCTACGCCTTAATGAAATAGTTACAACTGGTTAATAGTAAATTTCCTCAACTTGCTTTATTGCAAAATACACAAACCAATAAATAACAAAGAGTTACAAGTTGAAAAAAATACAAAATAAGAAAAGTCTCACAATACCATGTGGCAAATGTCTTACAAGGAAGCAAGAGGATTTCGTAATAATAACTTGCGATCAAAAAAGGCAGCGGATGCTGCCTTTTTAATCATTTTGGGTGCAGACTGAGCTAAAGCGACAGCCTAAAATACTACCCTAGTGTAAGCCACCTAAGTATTTTGATAAAACTTCGATGTCTTTATCCGTAAGCTTTTTCGCAATATCACGCATCATGCCGTTAAGATCATTCGCACGCGTATCGTCACGGAATTTCTCAAGCTGCGACTTGATATACTCTGGATGCTGGAATGAAATCTTTGGAAACTTAGATAAAGAAGTACCGTTACCACGAGGTCCATGACATGCTGCGCATGCAGGAATACCACGTTCAGCATCACCTGCTTTATATAACTTTTGTCCCACAGTTACAACGTCTTCTGGCGTTGTGCCCGCGCTCATATTCAATGATGAGAAGTAAGCAGCCAAGTCTTTCATATCTTGATCTGATAATGGCATTGCCATACCACTCATTACAGGATCCATACGGCCTTCACTTCCACCAGAGGTCATACCTAATTTGAACTCTTGCAGTTGCTTGTAAATGTAGTCCGCATGTTGACCGGCAATTTTAGGATACATATTTACAGGTGCGTTGCCATCTGGGCCGTGACACGCTGCACATGTTGCAGATTTCGCTTTACCCGCTTCTGCGTCGCCATCAAATGCTGTTGCGTTGCTTGCTGACAACGTACCAAGCAACATTGTTAAAGTTAATGCTATTTTCTTCATGGTAAATTCTCTGTTTCGACCCTGTAATGTTTAGTCCCAAGCCGCTTTTAAAAGAAGTAGATTAAGCGAAACTCGAGTAGACAATCTTTATCTCTACGTTGCAATTTCTACATTCTACACGATATTAAATTCTCTGGCACGTTTTCTGCTCACATTACGCTTATAAATTATAGGGTTTTGACTTAGATTAAACTTACTCTGCCTAAAAAGAAGGTTTAAAACGGACCAAGAAAATAATGTTTCCTTTTGCAACTTAGCTAAGTGTTATAAACTACGCTTGTTTTAGCTATTCGTATTATTTGTTAGGAAAGCCTGTGCTCAAGTCTCGTATTAAATATCATACCGCTAGTTTTATCACCAGTGCCCCAGATATCACTAAATTACCTGCCGATGAAGGTATTGAAGTGGCATTTGCAGGTCGTTCAAACGCTGGCAAATCAAGTGCGTTAAATGCACTTACCGATCAAAAACTCGCGCGCACAAGTAAAACACCAGGCCGTACGCAACTGATCAATACCTTTGAACTGGATACCGATAAGCGCTTAATTGATTTACCTGGTTATGGTTTCGCCAAAGTACCCATTGAAATGAAAAAGAAATGGCAACGTTCATTAGGTGAGTACTTACAAAAACGAAAAAGCTTAAAGGGTTTAGTGGTATTAATGGATATACGTCATCCACTTAAAGACCTAGATATGGATTTGATCAACTGGGCTGTTGATAGTGAGATCCCGATTCTCGCTTTATTGACTAAAGCCGATAAGCTTAAACAAGGCAAGCGCAAAGCTGAAGTACTACAAGTAAGGCGTGCCTTAGCTGAACTAGATGCAGACATCACGGTTCACGCATTTTCATCTTTGAAAGGGATTGGCTTAAACGAACTAGCGTGGAAATTAGATGACTGGTATTTAGGTCCGTTTGTCAAAGCTGACCTAAACGAAAGTGATTCGGATACCCAAGAAGACTAGTCCGATAGATAGAATTTCATGCCTGCCGAGCTTATATATATACCTTTTGTGTCTTGCTCGGCTATATCTGCCCACTGATAGTACACATTTCTAGCGACTCTCGCACTCAGCCCATTTGTGAGTTCGACATAGGGTAAGCTTTGCCCTTGATACTCCCGTAATGTGACTGGGTATTGTTCACAAATAGGCCATTGTCGTTCTAGATTATCAACAGCGACCATTACCATAACACCTTCGCATTCTACATTATGCCAGTGAGTGATCATAAATGGCGCATCGGTGACTTTGATTTCACAACGTTCAATTGGCGTGGTCAACCAATATCGCTCATTTTCTTTGCTTAAAACGCTGGCAAAAAGACGCAGTAAACCAAGGCGTTTGATCTCTCCACCTTGATGAAACCAACGACCCTGCTGGTCAATTTCCATATCGAGCAAGCCACAAGCTTGCCCCGTCCATTTATCTGTCGGGGCGTGGGGTGTAACAAGTCGATTAACAAGATCAGTGAGCTTGCTCATCAAAAACCAAACTGAAAGTCACTGGAACAGTGGTTGCAATGCTATCCAAACCTGCAACTTTTCTGAGAGCTTCAACTCCCTTAGTAAGTTTAAAGTCCGCAGCTTTAACTAAAATAGCGCGTTGTGGTGTCACATGCAGTGCTTTACCTTGTTTGTTGACAACCAAATCAACTTTCATTTGTTGCTTTTCGCCATGTAGCGACAACTCAACAGGTACGCCCTTTAGCGTCTGAACGCCTGCTTTCAAGCTTTCTAGCTGTGCCGCAAGTTCAGCACGCACTATCGCTTTAGGAAAATTAGCCACATCAAACAGCATTTTTTGCATACGTTCATTTCGGATCGGGATCATAGTCTCAATACTGGCCAAATCAATGCTCAATGTGAGCATCCCTTTATCCGATAATGTACCTTCTAGCTGCTTAAAGTAATGATTTTCAGCAATGCTATTTTTCTTAATAGAAGTAATACTTAAATCACTTTGGGTATTACTGAGCTGCCAATCTGCAAACGCACAAGGTGAAAGTAAAGTAGCGCATAGTAATAATGGTTTAAGCATGACGTAATCCTTTTATTATAAGAAGAGTCGATATACTAGCATGCATTTGGTTGAGATAGACAGTTGAGAAGAAAAACACGGCTCACCAAAAATGTGAGCCGTTATAGCAATCTGGGGAGAAGCTATCAATACGCTGTATCCTCTTACGAGAGATACATCATCAACAGGATGTCCTACAGGATGAGGACGCGCGCACTGTAGCAAAACCAAAAACAGAAATAAACGCCATAACGCAAAAACTGGGCCAATTTGATATTTTATAAACATTCCATTGTTTCTGTTTACGCTTTTTTTACGAGCAGGCCAATAAAAAAGGGCGCTCAGCGCCCTTTTTAAAAATATTAATCTACCTTATCTAGTGAGCTTGCTCCCAGTTTTCACCGTGATCGGCCTCCACAAGTAAAGGCACGTCCAGTTTGGCTGCCTCACTCATCAATTGGCAAATCGTCTCGCTAAATTGTGTCACTTTCTCACTCGATACTTCAAAAACCAATTCATCATGTACTTGCATAAGTAGCTTAATATCATCACGAGACTGCGTATTCAGCCAATCGCTGACTTTAAGCATGGCCTTTTTAATAATATCAGCAGCGGTGCCCTGCATTGGCGCATTGATAGCCGCGCGTTCAGCAGCTTTTCTGCGTGCACCATTTCTCGCTTTAATATCAGGCAGATGCAATCTACGACCAAACAAGGTTTCAACATACCCCTTCTCAGCCGCTTCCTCTCTCGTGCGCTCCATGTAATCAAGCACACCTGGGAATCGTTCAAAGTATTTATCCATATAGTGTTGTGCTTCGTTTCTTGGGATATCTAGCTGTCTTGATAAGCCAAAAGCACTCATGCCATAGATTAAACCAAAGTTTACCGCTTTGGCTTTACGCCTCATGTCTGACGTCACTTCTTCGAGTGGCACTGAGAATACTTCAGATGCAGTCGCACTGTGCACATCTTTACCTTGTGCAAAGGCATTGAGCAGACCCTCATCTTGTGACAAATGGGCCATAATACGCAGTTCAATTTGACTGTAATCAGCCGCTAAAATTTGTTTGCCTTGATCGGCAATAAACGCCTGACGAATTCTGCGCCCAGCTTCATTGCGAATTGGAATATTCTGCAAATTTGGATCACTAGAGCTTAAACGACCTGTTGCCGTCACCGCTTGGTGATAAGAGGTATGCACGCGGCCTGTATCTGGATTCACCAACTTTGGCAGCTTATCGGTGTAAGTTGACTTCAGTTTAGCTAATCCTCGATGTTCAATGATGAGCTTAGGTAGAGGATAGTCGTGTGCTAGCTCTTGAAGTACTTCTTCTGCAGTTGAGGGAGCGCCCTTTGGCGTTTTTTTAATAACTGGTAAGCCCTGCTTTTCAAATAAGATAGCCTGCAACTGCTTAGGAGAGCTTAAGTTAAACTCTTCACCAGCCAGCTCAAACGCCTCTTTTTCAATTTCCTCTAAACGCGTGGCAAGTTCAACGCTTTGCTTTGCCAGCATATCAGAGTCTATTCTAACACCTGTTCGTTCTATGTCTGAGAGCACCGACAGTAAAGGTAATTCAATTTCATTAAATACAGGTAATAACGCTTCATGTTGCTCTAATAAAGGCCATAAGTGTTGATGTAAGCGTAATGTAATATCGGCATCTTCAGCCGCATAAGGTGCCGCCTTTTCAAGTTCGATTTGGTTAAATGTCAGCTGACTTTTACCTTTACCGGCAATATCTTCGAAGCTGATATTCTTATGACCCAAATACTTCAACGCCAAAGAATCCATATCATGGCGCGTGCCTACACTGTTAAAAACATATGATTCCAACATAGTGTCATAGGCAATACCGTTTAATTCAAACCCTGCGCGTGCCAGTACACTTTTATCGTACTTTAGGTTTTGCCCAACTTTTTTTACTGATGGGTCTGCGAGCAATGGCCCCAATTTTTCAAACACAAGCGCCTTTGACAACTGCTCTGGTGCACCTAAATAGTCGTGGGCAATTGGTAAATAAGCCGCTTCCCCTGGTGCCACCGCAAAGCTCATACCGACCAAATCAGCCTGCATATAATCCAAGCTGGTTGTTTCAGTATCAAATGCAATCAACTCTGCAGTTTGTACCTTATCCAGCCAAGTATTTAATTGAGATTCAGTAAGAATGGTTTCATAGTGCGCATCAATTTGTGCAACAGATGCTGCACTACTTTGTGCTTCGACTTCTGTAATCTCTGCTTTGCCGTTGCTTGGCGCACCATCTAACAGCTCACTGAGCCAACGCTTAAACTCACATTCAGCGTATAACTCAATCAATTTATCTTTATTGACTTCACTGATAGCAAATTGATCTAAGTCTTGCTCAACTTCAACATCCAGTTTGATGGTTGCCAGTTCATAAGACAGTTTTAATTGCGCTTCGTGCTCTGCTAGCTTTTTAGCCATCGTTTTTGAGCCTCTAAAGCCCAAGTCAGCAATATCATCTAGACGTTCGTAAAGCGCTTCAATCGAACCGATCCCTTGTAGCATCGCCAAAGCTGTTTTTTCACCCACACCAGGTACGCCAGGAATATTATCCACTTTGTCACCCATTAGTGCGAGGTAATCAATGATAAGCTCAGGGCCAATACCAAATTTATCCACAACACCTTGAGGGTCAAGTACAGTATTGGTCATGGTGTTGATCAAAGTGACATGCTCATTGACCAACTGAGCCATATCCTTATCGCCTGTACTGATCAATACATGACGTTTTTGCTCAGATGCGATTCGCGCAAAGGTGCCAATAACATCATCGGCCTCAACACCTGAAACGCTCACCAACGGCAAACCCATCGCTTCGATAATATCGTGGATCGGTTTGATCTGTGTACGCAGATCATCAGGCATAGGTGGGCGATGCGCCTTGTACTCACTGTACATTTCATTTCTAAAAGTAGGCCCTTTGGCGTCAAACACCACCACCATGTGACTTGGCTGATATTGTTTTAACAAACTTTTTAGCATGTTAATTACGCCATATATGGCACCAGTTGCTTCACCTTTAGAGTTAGTTAAGTGCGGCGGCGCATGATATGCGCGAAAAAGATATGAAGAACCGTCAACCAAGATCAATGGATTTTCTGGGATCAAAGACATAAATAAGGGGATCCTAAATGAGCTTTAAAAAAACAGCATAAGCATGCCATAAGGGCACCGATAAAACGAGGGATAAAAATAATTAACAACCCGCTTGATATGAATAACAAACTGTGGATAACTTTGTAGATAAACAGGAGTCATCGCAGCAGATATTTTAAAAACATCTACCGTAAAAATTTAAACCTATGAAAATAAGGGAAAAAAATAATTTTTTTATTTTTCTAGTTTCAACAAAAAATGTGGAAAAACATTCTGCGTGCTCACAAAGCCTAGTTCACTCTGTATAAAAATCAAGCTCCTTTTTGTGAGCGGACGGGTATACTAACACAATTGATCAAAGATCAAATAAGATCCTTTATAATATTTTTTCAAACCCGTAATGCCGATATGGCATAAAGCAAGAAACTTCAATAATTGAGAGGACCTCATATGAAAAAAGTGGCGATCATTTTAAGTGGTTGTGGCGTATTTGACGGCGCAGAAATACATGAATCCGTTTTGACCATGTTGCACATTGAGCAACAATCAGCTTCATACCAATGTTTTGCGCCAAACATAGAACAACATCACGTTATTAACCATATAAATGGTGAAGAACAAGCGCAAAGCCGCAACGTACTTGAAGAAGCGGCGCGTATAGCTCGCGGTAATATCAAAGACTTATCGCAACTTAATGCAAGTGAATTTGATGCGCTCGTACTCCCCGGAGGATTTGGTGTAGCCAAAAACCTCAGCGACTTTGCATTTCAAGGGGCGCAATCACAGATCCTCGAAGTGCTAAAAACAAGTTGTCAAGCATTCGCAACTCAAAGCAAACCTATTGCGTATTTATGCATTGCACCATCACTGATCGGACACATTCACCCATCAGGTACGTTGGCAACCATTGGTAACGACTTAGACACATCAACCGCATTAGAACAACTAGGCGCAAAACATGTAACGTGCAATGTAGACAACATCGTCGTAGACAGCGAACACAAGGTGATAAGCACGCCAGCATATATGTTAGCGCAATCCATCAGTGAAGCCTCTGTTGGTATCCAAAAAGCAATACAGGCGCTGCTGGAATTGGCATAGGCAAAATGGCGGAAGATAAATTTGCGATAGCGCAATAAATTGGCATTTTTATCTCAATATGCACAAGTTTAGTTTTATAAATTAATTGGTGGCGTTATAATCGCTAGAAATTCCGTCATCTTATCGTGATTGATCACGTCCAAATGAAGTGAGCAAGACAAATGAAAAAACTTTCGGCAGCACTTTTATTGCTATCAACAGCCGCTATGGCTCAGCCTTATGACAATGCTTTAACAGAAGAAGCTATCAAAAACCGTATCGCTCCTGTAGGCGAAGTGTATTTAGCGGGCGCAGCCGACGCAGCACCTGCAGCTCCAACTGGACCGCGTTCTGGTGAGCAAGTTTACCAAGCTTCTTGTTTTGCTTGTCACGGCACTGGAGCCCTAGGTGCGCCAAAGTCTGCGGATGACTGGGCTCCTCGTCTAGCAAAAGGCAATGACGTATTACTTGAGCATGCGCTTAACGGCTTTAACGCTATGCCACCACGTGGAACTTGTGGTGATTGTTCTGATGATGAAATTGCAGCAGCTATTGATTTTATGACTGCAAAATAATCGCGCTCAGTATGAGGAGATCGCCGATCTCCTCTGCACTTACAAGCAAAAAATCCTCATATTACACCCCGGACATATCACTTGACCACTACGAATAAAAGTGGAAATATAAGAGTAATATTTAAGCGAATAATAATAAATTTGGGTTAAATCATTGGAAGATCCCTCGACTCTGCTTCGTAAACTTGAGCGTAACAATATGCGCCTTAAGTTTCTGCTAAAAAAATACAAGCAGAACAGCCACTTGCAACATGCTCTCATTCTTTTATCTGAGCAGGCGAGTACGGTTGCGGAGTTGACTTTGCTCTATCCTGCGATCCACAATATCTTAGCGCAATACTTACCAAGCCGTAGTTTCTACGTCGTTCTGCAAAATCAGTTCACTCAAGCGCTTGAGCTTTCATACTTTGTTGATGAGAAAGATGGTATTTCTGTACCATTGAATGAAAATAGCCATTTTTCTGAAGGCGTAACGGGTTACGTCTTCCGCTCTGGAAAGTGTGTCTATCTGACCAAAGAAACCATGCAAAAGCAAACTCAACAGGGTTTATATAAGGCTCTCGGTAGCCAAGCCGAACATTGGGTAGGCGTACCAATTTATCGAGACAAGTCCATTATAGGCGTCATGGTTTCGCAAAGTTACAAAGTCGAGCAAAGTTATAGCGAACAGCAAATCGAGCTACTTGAGGTAATGTCGCTCTACCTATCTACCGCGATAGAACGTGTAAAGAAGCGTGAGTTGCTAGAGTCAGAAGTTAAAATTCGCACACGTGCTTTAATGCAAAGTAATGAAGCTCTCAACAAAGAGATTGAACATCGAAAACGCGCGCTCGAACGGCAACAGATCTTATTTAAAATTTCAGAGCTTGCCACACAATTCAATGATATTGACGACGTGTATAAGCAAGTTCACGACATCATACGCTCGATCACATTCGCAGAAAATCTGTATATTGCACTATATGATAAGCACAAGGGCTGGCTGAATTTCCCTTACAGTGTTGACGAAGTTTGCGAATATCGCCCAAGGCCTTTTGCTAAGGGGTATAGCGAGCTCGTTATTCGTACTGAACGTAGTCAACTGATAGATACAGAACGTGCCAAAAAGCTAATTACCGATGGCACTGTTGAGCGAGCTAAAGATTACTATCAAATAAAATTAGCAACAAGCTGGATGGGGGCACCGTTAAAAACGGCTAACGGGGTAATAGGACTTATTGCTTGCCAAGCTTACGATCATAAGTATGAGTTCGATTATGATGATGTGGAGTTGATCTCATTTGTATCAAATCAGATTGCTTCCGTACTGCAAACACACCTAGCAAATCAAGCGCTAAAACTTAGCCACCAAGAGTTAGAGCACCGTGTTGCTGAAAAAACCAAAGCATTGCAGCAAACTAACTTACACCTGCAAATGCAAATTGAAGAACGTAAAAAAATAGAGCAACAGCTATATCATGACGCTCATCATGATCCGCTCACCAGTTTGCCCAATCGCAGTTTATTCCTAACCCAATTAGAAAAAACACTGCACAAATTTCAGCGCCATCCCGAGCACCACTTTGCTGTACTGTTTATTGATCTGGATAAATTCAAATCAATCAATGACGAATTAGGTCATCAGGCTGGTGATCAGTTTTTGATTTGGGTGAGTAAGTCATTTTCAGAATGTATTAGAGAGCATGATCTTTTAGCACGCCTTGCCGGTGATGAGTTTGTGATATTGCTGGATCATTTAAGTGATAAACAACAAGCTGAAGATGTCGCTAAACGTATCATTCGGGTTATGCAACAACCGTTCTGTATGAAGGGTATATGCGTGCAAAGTGGCGCGAGTATTGGCATCACTTATAGCAATAAAGATTATCAAAACACTGATGAAATCATACGAGATGCTGATGCCGCCATGTATTATGCTAAAAATGCAGGCCGGGGCCGATATGAGTTTTATCATCCGCTATTAACTGCCAGTTCTGGCAGCGCAAAGCATGTTGAACATCATCATTTGAGTGCCTTACCCACACATTTTCGCAGCACAGAAGTTGTTTCAATGACCGAATGTGGTTACCCAATTAGCTTACTTGATGCATTTGGTGAACACCCAGTACTGGGTAGTACTAACTTTGATGTACTGAAGAAATTTGCAGCGGAAAAAGCTGAACAGTTAGAAATAGAGCTGCAACTGCTAGAACAGGCCGTTGAAATAGGCAATGTGCAGCACCAAGATCTCCTCTTTGCGTGTTCTGCCATTATTTTAGACAGCCAAGCATTTGGCACCTTGTGTAAGATTTTAAAAACAGCGCAACACAAGTTATGTTTGCTTTTTGATGAAGCGCAATTACGTCACGCATCGAGCCAGCAATTAGATAACCTCAAATCACTACTTGCAATCGGGCAAGCTATTGGCCTAAATGATTTCGCTCAAGATCGCTGTGATTTAGCTTTACTGACACAATTTGATTTTGAGTATCTATTGCTCAGCTCTACTTTCAGCAAACGTGTCTTGCAGCAACAATCCTATGATCTGCAGTTACAGGGTATACTCGCGGTCACTAAGCTGAAAAATACGCGCGTCATTGCGAAGGGACCTGCGATTTTAAATTTCCAAGGACTGCTCGAAAGTCATGGTGTTGCGTTATTCTTTGGAAAACAACAAAGCATCGGCAAAGAGCCAGCTATCGCCAGCGCTTCAGCCACACAGCAAACACAAGAAACGCTATCGTTTTAACATCGCTCTGAGATTAGCCACACGCGCTTGACCTTTTTCCATTCTCTCCGCTTGCGAAGCCACGGTTTTCTTCTGCCCTTCAAAACTTAAGTCGTCTTGTGGTAACTCATGAACAAAACGACTCAACTCAGGAGTGGCCACTTCACCAAACTGACGACGGTTTTTAGCATACGTGAGTGTTAGCGTTTGTTGTGCTCGCGTGATCCCTACATACGCCAAACGACGCTCTTCTTCTACATTATCTTCATCAATGCTGGTTTGGTGGGGTAAGAAACCCTCTTCCATACCCACCATGAATACGTGTGGATACTCCAAGCCTTTTGACGCATGTAGAGTAAGTAGCTGTACTGCATCACTATCGTCTTCTTCTTCATTACGCTCAAGCATGTCACGCAAAGTAAGTTTACTGACCACTTCAGGTAGTGTCATTGGCGGATTATCCGCATCACCGGTGAGCATATCGGTGATCCAACGATAAAGTTCAGAGACGTTTTTCATACGCATTTCCGCAGCTTTGGCACTAGGTGATGTTTCGTATAAGTAAGCTTCGTAATTGGTTTCTCTGACCATATCTTTTACCGCTTCAAGCGTGTCACCACGAGTGGCTCTATCCGACAACTCTACAACCCATCGAGCAAAAGCCATCAAGGCATTTAAACCTCGACCCGCCAAGCGCTCAGCGAGCTGAGGGTCAAAACAGGCCTCAAATAAACTAATGTGCTTCTCGTTAGCTAAACTGCCTAACTTCTCTAATGTGACAGGGCCTATTTCGCGTCTCGGCGTATTAACGATACGCAAAAAGGCATTATCGTCGTCCTGATTTACCAACAATCGTAAGTACGCCATGATGTCTTTGATCTCACTACGCGAAAAAAATGACATGCCACCACTAATCTTATAAGGAATACGGTTACTCATTAGCGATTTTTCAAAGACTCTGGCTTGGTGATTACCCCGATACAAAATCGCATAATCTCGATAACTGGTGCGTTTCATAAACTTGTGTGAAATAATCTCAGCAACCACGCGCTCCGCTTCATGCTCTTCATCTCGGGTTGCAATAACACGAATGGGATCACCATTTTCCAATTCACTGAATAACTGCTTATCAAACTCATGGGGGTTATTTGCAATCAAAATATTGGCCGCTTTTAGAATGCGACGGCAACTACGATAATTTTGCTCTAATTTGATTAAACGCAGGCCGGGAAAGTCCTTTGAAAGGAGTACCAAGTTCTGTGGCTTAGCACCACGCCATGAATAAATTGACTGATCATCATCCCCCACCACAGTGAAACGCGCCCGCTCACCCACCAACAACTTAACTAGTTGATATTGGCTGGTATTGGTATCTTGATACTCATCCACCAGCAAGTAACGAAAACGTGCTTGCCAGCGCTCTCTCACATCGGCACTTTGTAGCAACAATAGTGTTGGCACCATGATCAGGTCATCAAAATCGAAAGCGTTATAGGCTCTAAGCTGTGTTTGATAACGAGCATACAACTGCGCAAACAAAGCCTTTTGTGGCTCTCTTGCTTGTGCAATAGCTTGCTGTGGCAAAATAAGTTCATTTTTCCAACTGCCAATTTGCATCTTCAACAAATTGAGTAAATCTTTATCTTTTTCTAGCTCTTTTTCTGTTAACTCACTAAGTAGCTGGTTGGTATCCTGATCATCAAGCAAGGAGAAGTTCGATTTATAACCCAACGTCTTTAATTCTTTTTTAATGACTTCCAACCCTAAGGTATGAAAGGTAGAAACCCACAAACCTTTAGATTCTTGTTTGCCAAGTGTTTGAGAAACACGTTCACGCATTTCTTTAGCAGCCTTATTAGTAAACGTAACGGCAGCAATATTTTTGGCTTGGTATTCACACTTTTGCACCAGATAAGCTATTTTGTTGGTGATCACTCGAGTTTTACCCGAGCCAGCGCCAGCCAGTACTAGACATGGGCCACTAATGTATTTTACCGCTTCATCTTGTTTTGGATTGAGTTTCATTACTAAGGATACTTTGAGCTACCGAAGGGCGCATTTTAACTTAAAGCGCTCTGTGCGCCTAGGCGCTCAGCAAAGCATTTGCTAATATGAAGCCATACTTTTAAATAAGGACTTGTCATGATTAACCCTGCAAAGATAGAAGAAATTGCTAAGCAAATTTCTAATAATATGCCACAAGGTGTAAAGAATTTAGCGGATACATTTGAATCTAAAACCAAACAAGTGATCCAAAACAAACTAGCGGAAATGGATTTTGTTAGCCGAGAAGAATTCGACATTCAAAGCAAAGTCTTGATCCGAACACGAGAAAAATTAGCTGAGTTAGAAGAAAAAGTGGCGGCACTTGAAGCGCAATTAGCGCAACAAGACGACAACGCTGAGTAAAACGTTATAAATAACGTTTTGCCACTTGCTCCACCGCTTGGGTATAAGCCGCATTAACATACTCAAGCGACGTGGTTTGAGTTTGCACTTCATGTAACAAACCATCTGCTAGACCATAAACCCAGCCATGAATGGTCAGTTCTTGCCCTCTTAGCCAAGCATCTTGTACCACATTGGTCAGGCACACATTTCTTACTTGGTCGATGACATTAAGCTCACATAATGCAGCACATCGCTTTTCAAGCGCGATGGAAGTTAATAATGCTTGATGTTTTTCTTTCACATCAGCCACATGGCGTAACCAATTATCTATTAAGCCAAAGCGCGCTTCATCCAACACCGCTTGAACGCCACCACAACCGTAGTGTCCTACCACCATAATGTGCTCTACTTTAAGCACCTCAACCGCATATTGCATTACCGATAGACAATTATGATCGGTATGCACCACCACGTTGGCTACATTACGGTGCACAAAAAGTTCACCCGGCATAAGATCCACAATTTCATTGGCAGGCACCCGAGAATCCGAACAGCCAATCCAAAGGTAATCAGGGTTCTGCTGGCCTGCTAACTTTTTGAAAAACTCAGGATCACGTTGCTGAGTACGTTTTGCCCATTGTTGGTTATTATTAAGTAAATGATCAAGCGAGCACATGTGCTTTCCTCTAGTTTGCCGTAGCGAGGATTAGAATATTCCTTGGCGTTAGCTGTTTATGACAAAATTCTTGAATATCGACATCATACCCAGATGCTTGTAAATATAAAGCCCTATCGAGGACCAACCAGATCTCAATGGCGCGTCTAAATGCGTGTCTTACCAACTCAATTCTATCGGTAACTCTCTTTCTTTGTTGCCCTAACAGTAAGTAATGTGTGTAGTCACATTCAGCAGGTAATGACACGCCTTTTTGTTCTGCTGCCCATAAGCAAAAATCAGAAAAGTCACCAGAAAAAATGCTTTTATTCACTGACGGTACACTCACATACTCACTCTCCCCCGTCACATCACGTCTAAGCGCATCAAAACCCAAGCGCCAAGTCACTTCGGTTTTCCTGATTTTACCAACGCGCTGTGGCGCTGTGACAGTTTCTTGTAATGCCAGTTTCATGTCACTGTGTGTTAAGCGCAGCTCACTTTGCTTAGCAGGTTCGCTCATGGCCTGATAAGTCGGTTCTGTGAATAAATGATAGCAACAAGGCGATAGACTTATCTTTTTTACCCCAGCCCTAACCGCTTGTGTCATAAAAACTTGATGGAGTCGACCACAGGCATGTAAAGCAACGGCATGCTGCTGTTCAAAGAAATGTTGCTGGGTCGTATCTTTTAGCACATCAGCACAACTAAACGTCATGGCTAAGTTTTGCTGCTTAGCACTTTTTTGCCCCTGCTCACATAGCGGAGCCTGTAACTCGATACTGTGCACATGTGGCGCACCATTAAACGCTAAAATACGTCCTAGATGCCCCTTTCCTGCACACCACTCCAATACAGGATAGCGGGCATCCTCAATATGACTCACAAAGTCCTGTAATTGCTCTAGTTTGCGCCCTTTAATGCCGTTGCTCAACCAAAATGGCAATGGTGTTCTTGGATGCGTTTGGAAATCTAAATGAAGAAGCGCTTCTAGCTCATTTAGCTGAGGAATAAACTGACTGAGTGCCAATTGTAGTTGTTGCGGATTTGCATCGAGTAGAGCGACCTGTTCATCGCTTAGAGACATTAGCCAAGTATTCAGCTTTTCATTCCACGGTAAAGCATCAAACTCAAACGCTACCAACTGCCAATATACTTTAGTTTGCGTAAGTAGTTCGTCTAACTTTTTAAACCGCGATAAGAGATACATAACAGGCACTGCACAACATATAAAAGCACTATTCTACCTGTTTTTTACTCGACTGTGTGGTACTGGTGATGCGGTATTGCTGCTTTTTAGAAAAAATAAGGTGCAAGTATAAAGGAATACACAATAAAGTAAGAATTGAAGCAATGATTAGCATCCACGACCATGGGTATGAATTCGACTTACTAGTGGGGTGATAAATAAACTTCTCTATTACAGCCTGCGCCTTGTCTATATCATACTCGTATATTTGCGCTATCCATTGCCAGCGGATCTCTGACATGCTACCGATCGGGATCCCAGCATGTAGTATAAAATCTCTGAGTGTGTCTGCTTCATACGCTAATTGCACTTTTGTCTTTTTCGGGTTGTACTGACGTAAAATCACTTCGATGCTTTCATCCATGTGTAGCATGGCATATCGCCACCCTTTCAGGCTCGCTTGACGAAACTTTTCTACCATCTTCGGTTTTTGCGCAATCACATTTGCACTGGTAAACAAAATATCACCATACACATTCAAGCCATATTGCTTAGGGCATATCTGACGTGTCATCACCCCTTTTTGACGCATTTGAAAAGGCTCATTGGTGATATAAACCTGTAATGCATCAAATATCCCTTTTTTGAAGTCTTCCATTGGCCTAAGTCCGGCGTACAAAGGTAACTGCAACACATCAATGCCCGCTTGTTTTAGCATCATGAGTAACTCGGCATTTTCAGAGCGGCCCAAGTAACTGATCCGCTTATGTGAAAAGTCTTTGGGAGTATAAATATTAGAGTCTGCCTTGACCATCCAGCAGTAAGGTGAGGATTGGAGTATTGCAGCCAGCGCTACGAGTGGTTTACCTTCCATTCGCGATTTAAGAATACCCGAATGGGTAACGCCAAATTGCACCTGTCCTGCGAGCACTTTAAATTGCGCATCAGGGTTATTTAGATCGGCTTCTACAATGCTAACGTCTAAGCCTGCTTGTTCATAGAAGCCTTTTTCCTTTGCCATATAATATCCAGCAAACTGGAACTGATGTTGCCACTTTAACTGTAAGACCACATGCTCTTTAGCGTGGCTAAAACTGCCAAAACACAATGCTAAGAGCCACACTAAAGACATGATGGTTCTCATTTTCTTCCTTGCATTATCTTGCTAGACACGAATAACCCTAACTATAGAAAAGGAGTTAGTATTTGCAAACTAACCAGCTTGACGTTGTTGTTCTGTTGGCAACTGCAAGTATTGCGAGAAACAGGGATTATTGGTTTCTTCAATATATTGATATCCTAATTGTGCCAAGTGGCTATCAAACTTAGCGTAGTCGCTGCTGGCAATTTCAAAAGCAGCCAGTACATTACCTTCTGCAGCACCATGGTTACGATAGTGAAATAAAGTAATATTCCATTCACTGCCTAGGGTATCTAAAAAGCGTGCCAATGCCCCTGGATATTCGGGAAACTCAAAGCGTAACAAGCGCTCCTGCAAAGCAATCGGTGGTTTACCTCCCACCATATAGCGCAAATGTAACTTCGCTAGTTCATTATCCGAAAAGTCTTCAAATGCATAGCCATTTTTATAGAGTTGACTCTTTAACTCATCCAACTCAATTTGCCCACCCCGTAAGCCGACTCCAACAAAGATTTGCGCTGCGCCTTCGTCCGCGTAACGATAGTTAAATTCGGTTATCGCTCTACCGCCCAATGATTGACAAAAGCGTTTGAAGCTGCCTTTTTCTTCTGGAATTGTCACCCCAAACAGCGCTTCGTTTTTGGCTCCGAGTGCGGTTCGCTCTGCAATATAACGTAATCGATCAAAGTTCAAGTTTGCTCCAGACAAAACCGCAGCCAGATTTAATCCTGCCCGCTTATTTTTCTGGCTCCACTTTTTTAAACCCGCCAGAGAAAGTGCCCCTGAAGGCTCCGCAATCGCTCGCGTTTCAATGAAAATATCTTGTACCGCTGCACAGATTTCATCGGCACTGACCGTCACCACCTCATCACAAAACTTTTGCGCTAAACGAAACGTTTCGCTGCCGATTATTTTTACCGCTACACCGTCAGCAAAGCCACCGACTTGCTCTAACTCAACGGGCTCACCCGCTTCTAAAGCAGCCTTTAAACACGCACTTTCTTCAGCCTCGACGCCCACAATTTGGATATCAGGACGTAGAGATTTGATATAAACAGCCATCCCCGCCAACAAACCACCGCCACCAACAGGGACAAATACAGCGTCTAGTTCATGTAATTGTTGCATCAGTTCACGCGCAACCGTTCCCTGACCAACAATCACATCTTTATCATCAAATGGCGGCACGAACACCGCACTATGTTGCTCCGTCAATTCAAACGCGTGCGCTTTCGCAGCATCAAAATTATGGCCATGTAATACGACTTCTGAGCCTAAATTACGCACCGAGTTAACCTTGATCTCAGGAGTTGTCACGGGCATCACGATAGTGGCTCTATGACCCAAGTGCGCGGCACTGAGTGCGACACCTTGCGCATGATTACCTGCTGACGCGGTGATCACCAAGCTATTTGCTGGCAACTGTCGTAGCTTGTTATACGCGCCACGTAGTTTAAATGAGTATACAGGCTGCTGGTCTTCACGTTTGAGCCACACATGCTGCCCCAATCGCTCCGATAAGCCTTTCATTTCACTGACTTCAGTTACCTTAGCCAGCGGCGAGATGTCTGCTTGGATTATCGCCCGAAAATAGTCTAACTCTTGCGATACCATGGCTAGCTCAACTCCTCTAATTTACCCAAGTCACGAACAGCGCCTTTATCAGCACTCGTGGCCAATAATGCGTATGCTTTTAACGCAGGACTAACCACACGTTGGCGGTCTAGTGGTTTATAAGCCTCTTTGCCACGGGCATCTTGTTTTGCTCGGCGCGCTGCCATTTGCTCGTCATCCAGTAACAAGTGAATTCCACGATTTGGAATATCGATTTGAATTAAATCACCATCTTCCACAAGCGCTAATGCACCACCGCTGGCCGCTTCTGGTGAGGCGTGGCCAATAGACAGCCCTGAGGTACCACCAGAGAAACGGCCATCGGTCAATAAGGCACAATCCTTATCCAGCCCCATTGATTTTAAATAGCTGGTTGGATACAGCATTTCTTGCATACCTGGGCCACCTTTTGGCCCTTCATAGCGAATGACCACCACGTCGCCTTTCTTCACTTTACCATTTAAAATGCCATCTACCGCATCGTCTTGCGATTCAAATACTACGGCCGGGCCCGTGAAGTTGAGCATTTCATCAACAACGCCTGCGCTTTTTACAATACAGCCATCTGGGGTTAAATTGCCGGAAAGTACTGCAAGGCCGCCGTCTTGCCTAAAGGCATGTTCAATGCTGCGAATACAGCCATTCTCACGGTCTAAATCAAGTTCATCCCAACGATATTCTTGACTCATTGCTTTGGTGGTACGAATGCCAGCAGGTCCTGCTCGATAGAACCTTTGTGCTTTGCTGTTACTACTGTCAGTCGCATCCCAGCGAGTGATGACGTCACCCAATGTGCCACCGGCAACATGACCCACACTTAAATCGAGTCTTTCGCCTTTTGCTAACTCATTCAAAAGGCCCATGATGCCACCAGCACGATGTACATCTTCAATATGATATTGCTGTGTTGCTGGCGCCACTTTACATAAGAACGGCGTGTTGCGTGACAGTCTATCGATATCACTCATATCAAAGTCAACACCACCTTCTTGCGCTGCCGCTAGCAAGTGTAAAACTGTATTAGAAGAGCCACCCATCGCAATATCCAGCGTCATTGCGTTAGTGAAAGCGGCTTGATTGGCGATGTTTCTTGGTAACACAGCCTCATTGTCTTTGCGGTAATATTCATCACAAAGTGCCAAAATGCGTTTACCCGCCGCTTCATAAAGTTGTTGTCTGTCTTTGTGCGTCGCTAAGGTAGTACCATTACCTGGTAGCGCTAAACCGAGCGCTTCCAACAAACAGTTCATTGAATTCGCAGTGAACATACCCGAACATGAACCACACGTTGGACAAGCCGAGCGTTCTACTTGCTCTGAGTCTTCATCACTGACACTCGGATCGGCGCCTTTAACCATCGCATCGACCAAATCGAGTTTAATATCAATATCGGCCAAACGAGTTTTGCCCGCTTCCATTGGTCCACCAGAAACAAAAATAACAGGGATATTCAAACGCAATGCAGCCAATAACATTCCCGGTGTGATCTTATCGCAGTTAGAAATACACACCATCGCATCAGCACAATGGGCGTTGACCATGTACTCAACTGAATCAGCTATCAAATCACGAGAAGGCAAAGAGTAAAGCATACCGCCATGACCCATGGCGATACCATCATCGATGGCAATAGTATTAAACTCTCGCGGCACACCACCAGCATCACGAATAGTCTGTGCCATTAAGTCACTAAGCTGATTCAAATGCACATGACCCGGCACAAACTGGGTATACGAGTTCACTACGGCAATAATTGGTTTTTCAAAATCACTGTCTGTCATGCCCGTTGCACGCCAAAGTGCGCGCGCACCTGCACGTTGTCTGCCTTCAGTGGTTGTTTTGCTTCTTAATTTAGCCATGGTGTTTACCCCTTGTTGATGCGATGCCAATTATGGCAGCGGCTTTCCTCATTCCCAAAAAATAGGCCACCGGATGATGGCCCAATCAATTTTTACTCGTTGATATAGTCTAACCAGCCATTGCTGTCTTCGCTTTGGCCTTTTACTAAATCAAAATACGCTTGCTGTAACTCAGCCGTGATCGGCCCTCGCTTACCTTCACCAATTTGAATTTGGTCAACGCTACGTACCGGCGTTACCTCTGCCGCGGTGCCGGTCATAAAGAATTCATCGGCCAGATATAACGCTTCACGGGCAATGGCTTCTTCACGCACTTCATAACCACGCTCTCGCGCGAGATGCATGATAGTGTCACGCGTTAATCCTGGTAAAATACAAGCGGTTGTTGGTGGCGTGAATAACACCCCGTTTTTGATCACAAATAAATTTTCGCCAGCACCTTCACTCAAGTAACCATTGACATCAAGAGCGATGCCTTCAACATAGCCATGGCGTTTGGCCTCTGCTGTGATCAGCTGCGATGATAAGTAGTTGCCACCGGCTTTAGCGCCCGTAGGCATGGTATTTGGCGCAAGTCGAGTCCATGATGAAATACATGCATCAACACCTGTTTCTAAACTACCATCGCCTAAATAAGTACCCCATTCCATCGCGGCAACACTCACATCCGCTTTATGAGATTTAGGATGCACACCTAGGCCCACATTGCCTAAAAAAGCGAAAGGACGTAAGTAGGCATTGGTAAAGCCATTTGCTTTTACCGCATCTTTACATGCCTGCATCAGTTCATCTTCAGTGTATGGGATCTCTATACGGTAGATTTTCGCTGAATCATAAAGGCGCTTGATATGATCTCTGAGACGGAAAATAGCCGGACCTTTTGGCGTATCATATGCGCGAACCCCTTCAAACACCGAGCTACCATAATGTATCGCGTGACTCAAAATATGTGTGGTTGCTTGCTCATAAGGGATCATCTCGCCGTTATGCCAAATTAATTCCGATGTTTTTGTCATTATGTAATACCTTGATTATTCTTTTCTAAAATAAATTATTTAAATTGCCTGTTGCTGTAGTGTGTGCAAATTAACTTGCTGCACCTCTACAAGCTTACTCAGTTGTGACGTTAATAGATAGATGGGTTTATCACTGTCGACCGTCATTTTGACTTGAAACAGCTCATCTTTTCCCTCTAATTCTAACTGAGTAAGGCGAAATCCACGGTGACGAGCCACACGTAAAAAGCGTTCGACTGCAATGGCTTGGTTTTTTACTGCAACAGTTAATTGGTGTTTCATTGAGCTTTCTCCGTCATCATTTCATCATTTGCAGCACCTGGTGGAACCAGAGGCCATACGTTTTCTTTATCATCAATACATGCGTGTAATATGTAGGGTCCTTTGCTCGACACAAGGGCATCGATGGCATCATCTACTTCGTCGGCACGCGTAATGGTTTTTCCCGGAATCCCAAAAACAGCGGCTAATGCCACAAAATCTGGGTTATCGGATAAATTGGTTTCACTGTAGCGACCTTCAAAAAACAATTGCTGCCATTGACGAACCATGCCTAAGCGCTGGTTATCGAGGACCACTATTTTTACCGGTAAGTTATTACGACGAATGGTCGCTAGCTCTTGAATATTCATCATGATAGAGCCATCACCAGAAACTGTGATCACCATGTCATCTGGACGTGCGATTTGTGCACCAATTGCAGCAGGTAAACCAAAACCCATAGTCCCAGCACCACCGCTGCTTAGGTGATTAGAGGGATGGGTAAATTTCATATGCTGCGCTACCCACATTTGATGTTGCCCAACATCACAGCACACCACACCCGTGTTTGGCATTTTTTGACTTAATTGGTTTAACAAACGTGGCGCAAATACACGTTCTCCCGGGTAGTCATAACGCCATGCATGTTGTTGTTTTAACTCTTTGACTGTCGCCAGCCACTCGCTATCTGTCACAAAGCAAGCAAGCTGTGGAATAGACTCCTTTAAGTCTGCAATAAGGGAAGCCTGAGCAGGTTTGCGCTTGCCCACCTCTGCTGGGTCTATGTCGAGATGAATAACGTCTGCTTTCGCCGCAAACTTAGCCAAATTCCCCGTTACACGGTCATCAAAGCGTGCTCCGATACACACCAATAAATCACATTCTTGTACTGCAATGTTTGCAGCTTGACCACCGTGCATACCTAACATGCCTAAGTCATATTCGTACTCTGGTAGCACACTACCTAACGCCTTGAGTGTCGACACGGCAGGCATCTGTGTTTTGTCTAAAAATTGCATCAGCTGTGCTTGTGCGTCGGCGTTTTGCACGCCGCCCCCCACGTACGCAACTGGCCTTTTCGCTTGCGCCAACAACGCTTCAGCTTTTTGCACCTCTGACGGTGACACTTTAGGATTTGCTTCTTCAAGTGCTAGCCATGGATGAAATGGCACTTGCGCCAGTTGAATGTCTTTAGGAATATCAACCAATACTGGACCTGGACGACCAGATTGCGCTAAGTGCATAGCTTCTTGTAACACTTCTGCTAAGTCTTCCGCTTTTTCAACCATGTAACTGTGTTTGGTGCAAGATAGCGACATCCCCAATACATCCACTTCTTGGAATGCATCAGAACCGATAGCAGCAGTAGGGACCTGACCTGTGATAGCAAGCAGTGGAACAGAGTCCATCATCGCGTCGGCAAGCGCGGTGATCAGGTTGGTTGCACCTGGTCCGGATGTAGCAAAACAAACGCCCAATTTACCTGTGCTGCGAGCATATCCCACCGCCGCAAAGCCGGCGCCTTGCTCGTGACGTGTTAAGTAATGCTTCACAGGCGCACCATACAGGGCATCGTAAATTGGCATGATCGCGCCACCTGGATAGCCGAATACCTCTTTAACGCCATGTTTGGCTAATAAATCTATCAGTAATTGTGCGCCTGTCATTGTCATCCTCATTGCCACTAGCTTGCTGTAATTAATTAAATTTGACCCTAAAACGAAAAAGCCCCCCGAACTTTTCAGTGCGGGGGGCTTTCTTTGCTAATACTTTTCTTTTAGCACTAACCAGCCCCCGCGGTAATAATAATCACCACGTTGATAATCACGACTAGGATAAGTGCTGTTGTTAGCATGTTTTGTATCACCAATATAAATCTTTTGTTTCTGATTGGCTGCGACAGTGCGCCAACCTGTTCCTTTTTCTATTAGTAACCCGTGCACACTTTTAAGTCAACCATAAAATCTATGCTAAATAAAAGTTTCACAAACCAAAAAGAGAATAAAAACACCCAACAACAACCCACATAGAGATAAAAAATTCACAACAGAAACTATTTGTATAAAAGTTAATAAGTTGAGCCGTATTTACAGCAGAGCTAATTTCGTAAAAATGTCTTTGAAATTTTTGAGCGTTACCTCAAACCATGCTTACAATGCACTAACACAAATAAACCAGGTACACACATGCGCACATTACTCGCTAGATTGAGTGTTTTTTCACTACTTTGCTTTGCTTTTTTTGCTTGCCAATTAAGCCAAGCGTCACACGCTCTTTTTAAAGTGGAAAAAGGCGGACACACTTCCTATCTATTCGGCACCGTACATGTTGGCACACCCGATATGCAAGGCTTACCAAACAAGGTTTTAAAAGCGATAAAAAGCAGCAACAAGGTGGTTGTAGAAGTGAACATGGCCGCCATCTCTCCTGCAGAAATCCAACAACAATCGGCACAATACATGCTACTGCCTGCTGAGCAAACATTGGCTGACTCCTTAACCGCTGACAACTACACAAAGCTCACTAGCTACTTAAAAAGTAAGGGCCTTGATATACAGATGTTTTCACGTCATAGCCCTTGGGCGGTGATGATCACCATACTACAAATTGAATATCAACAGCTCGGGTTTAGCGAACAACATGGCATAGACAAGCAAATACTGAAATATGCTATGCAGCAAAACAAAGCAATTTTAGAGCTGGAAACACTGGCTCAACAGTTAAGCATATTCAAATCCCTAGAAGCACACAGTAACGCCATGCTTGAGGAAACATTCAAGCACATGACTGATTTAGACACATACTTTGTCGATTTGGTGCAGGCATGGAAACAAGGTGACATGGACAAACTGGCTAAATACTACAAAATGACCTTTGACGATTCAAAATACGGACAATTTAGCGAGCAAACGATGTTGATTGCACGTAATAAAGCGTGGATGGAGCAGCTTCCTCCTCTGCTTTCAAAGCAATCGCTGTTTATTGCCGTGGGCGCATTACATTTACCTGAAAAACACGGCCTGATCCAGCAGCTACAACAAGCAGGATTCTCAGTGTCTCTAGTTGATTAGGCTGAGTGAGCACATCAGTTAGTACATGTTTTATCACAAGTCATGTGCACCCCTAACTTAAAAAGCGCTTGTTTAATAGCAGGCGCAGTGATGGGCTTAATGATGTAGCCGTCTCCACCCAATGCCATCGCTTTATCTAAGTCTTGCTGTTCATTATTTGCGGTGACTATGATCACCGTGGTTTGTAGCATGAGCTGAGTGCGGATCTTATCGATTGCTTCATAGCCATCCATTTTTGGCATATTTAGGTCCATAAATATCACGTCGAAGCTTTGTTGCTGTAAAATATCCAAGGCTGCTATGCCATGCTGCGCATGTGTAACCTCAAAGCCAATATCGTGCAATAACTTTTTGATCACAATGGCATTTACAGCATTGTCTTCAACCAATAACGCTGTTTTACCAGTGATAGACATATTGCTATTAAGTTGTGTGCTTGAAACAAATTCAATGGGAATACTGATGACGACCTGAGCTCCCCCAGTAGAACCATTACTTATCTCCATTTGCCCAGATAACGCATTTATCAACAACTGGCAACGCGTCAGGCCCAGTTGCATGCCTTGAAAGTGGTTATCTTCCTCACTGCTTGAACTGAGCATTTGCAATAATTCATCCGAGAACCCAGAGCCTTGATCTTTGACGGACACAACGAGTATTGCCTGTTGCAATTCTCTGCGGATCTGAACATTAATGTGGATCTCTCCTTGTTCGCTAAACTTGACTGCATTGTCAACAAGCTGAGATAAAACCCATGCCAAATGCTGGTGATCACATAACACGTCCTGATCACAACCATCAGCAATGTGCAAAGTCAAAATTACGCCTTTTCTATTGGCGACAAGCTGATAAGGAGTGATCACCGTATCGATGGTTGCCGGTAAGTAGGCAATTGTTTTTTCAATTTTAATATTCTCATTCGACCATTTACTAAAATCATGCATCTCATCGATCAACACATGGAGCTGCTTGGCTGAAGCAGCAACTTGCCTGAGATACTGCTCCTTTCTATCTTGCAGATAGAGGTCTAGATAACCAAGAGTAGCTTGCAATGGCGTTCTTAATTCATGGCTGGCGCGTGCTAAAAAACGTGATTTAACATTCAGTGCCAACTGCGTTTGCTGCTTTTGCTCCTTGAGTTCATCAATCCCCTGATGCACCATAACTTCCATTGGCTTGAAGATAAATTTAACTTCAAAAATCAACAATAAAATAGCCACAACCCAAATCAATAATTCTACATAGCGTAGTACCAGTATTCGTTCATTTGCTTGCTGCTCAAATAGCTTTACTGCACCATCGAGATCCGGCAAAAGTTGCTGAGATTGGGTATACAATTTAGCCAATGCCTGAGTGTCATCATTCTGCCATGCTCTAATATCATGAATAAATTGCTTACTGCGTGAATCTAAATTAATAGGAGATGCAAAATACAATTCGGATAAAGACTGCGATGTATGAGTCGCGCTATTTTCGACCAAAAATTGATGGTTTTGTTCGAAACGTTCCGAGGCTTTTTCCAGTTGCAACCGAGCTTCATTTTTTGCCTGTAGGCTAACTTCCGGACGCGCTAAAAATTGTGCATGCAATAAGGCCTTTTGCGATAACATACGCTGCATACCCGCAATATTAATAACAACCGCATCATCTTGTTTATTAAACAATAAATACTGCATAAAGCCAGTCGCGAAAGTCACCAATAACACCAACGCGGTTACCGCCAAAATATAACGAAAGCGGATCCCTCTGGTTAGTTTAGACATAGCATCTCAATATATTTTTAGCTTTCATCAGTGTAGTTCAGTTTGCAATATTTGCACTTGACACCTAGATGGCTAAAGTGTTTCAATGCGCGCTCACCCTATTTTAGAAACCAAGCCAATTTGGCTCGGTTTAGGGCTGGAAGAGGTGCGTTATTCAGGTAATTGTGTTGAGGAGAGCAAACTCCAATGACACACAATGAGGGGAATTAACGCCGAGAAGTTAGCTGCATTTGCGTTGCACTGGCTTCGGGCGACTGGGCTGAATCCCAGCGACTGTCACCAATTGTATTGTGTTAAACACAAAACAACTCAGTTTGGTGGAGAGCTTCTGGTCTTAGAATAATAAGGCCCGTTGCCTTATCATTTTTAAGTCCATTGCTCTTCGAATTTTAACTGTTCGAAGTTTGGACACCCGCCTAAACTCCGAACAAGATATAAGTTCGGTAGAGATGAATTCACAGTTCGATTTATCCAAGTATCCATTATGGACAGCGTTAGTTACGCCCTTTGACGCGCATAACAACGTTGACTACAACACACTAAAAGCACTGGTTGCAGAGCAGCAAAGTGCCAACAATGGCCTATTAATTTTAGGTAGCACTGGTGAAGGGTTGGCCCTAGGTCAAGCCGAACAGCGTGCCATTGTTGAATTCGTTTGTGGCCTTACCCCATCAGTTCCTATCATGGTCGCCGTCGGTGGTTTTAACCTTGCAGAACAACTTGAGTGGTTGGCATTGTGTAACACCTTACCCGTTGATGCCTATTTACTTGGCTCTCCGCTTTATGCCAAACCGGGTGTGGTCGGTCAAACACAGTGGTTTGATGCATTACTTAGCGCCACTGACCGCCCTTGCATGATTTATAACGTACCGGGGCGCAGCGCAGTTGCCATCGAACCACAAGTACTTGAAAACTTACAACACCATAGCAACCTTTGGGCACTAAAAGAGGCCAGTGGCGATATTGCCTCCTTTGAAGCGTTTCGCACAGCAGCGCCGAATGTCGCTATTTTCAGCGGCGACGATGCTCTAATGCCCTACTTTGCGCAAGCGGGAGCCGCTGGTTTAGTGTCAGTGGCTGCCAATGCCTGGCCTGAGCAAACCGCCGAATTTGTGCGCCGCTCTTTGGCCGGTACATTCCCTAACATGTTTACTACATGGACGGACGCAGTGAACAGCTTATTTGCGGTCGCCAACCCGATCCCTGTCAAAGTGCTGATGCATGCGCAAGGTAAATTGGCTACGCCCAATCTGCGTCCACCTTTGACGCACCTTGAGTTGTCATGCAGCCAAGCACTGAACAACGCAAACGAATCAATTTTATCTTGGAACTAAGGCAATCATTATGAGCTGGTTAGAACTATTAAATAATTTAGAAAACGGCAGCGTGCGTGCTGCAATGCAAGACGAAAACGGCAATTGGCACGCCAATGTAGAAGTAAAACAAGGCATTTTAGAAGCGTTCAAAAACGGCAACAATACCGAATTCCCAGGTGGCTTTGTTGATAAACACAATTTGGCACCACAAGGTTTTGCCGCGGATGCGGGGGTACGTATGGTACCAGGAGGATCCAGTGTTCGTCGTGGCGCGCATGTTGCCGCTGGCACTATCATCATGCCACCCGCCTACGTCAACATTGGCGCATTTATTGACGAAGGCACGATGGTAGACAGCCATGCGTTAGTAGGCTCTTGCGCACAAGTGGGTAAAAACGTGCATTTGAGCGCGGCTGTTCAGCTAGGTGGTGTATTAGAGCCCATCGGTGCTAGCCCTGTTGTGATTGAAGACGATGCCTTTATCGGCGCCGGCTGTGTGATTGTAGAGGGAGTGGTAATTAAAAAAGGTGCGGTATTGGCACCGGGCGTACGCTTGTCGGCAACCATCCCAGTGTATGACTGCGTGAACGAGCGCATATTAGAGAAAGGCGAACCAATTCCGCAAAACGCCATTGTGATCCCGGGTTCTCGCCCTTCTTCAAGTGCCTGGGGTCGTGAGCAAAGTTTAAGCATGTCGTGTGCGCTGATCGTTAAATACCGCGATGAAAAAAGCGATGCATCATTAGAGCTAGAAGAGGTATTACGCTAATGCCCTTTTTGAGCACCGCACATCGTCAGGTGATTGAAACCATCACCCAAACCGAGCAAACACCGTTTTTTGTTTACGACTTAGACGCGCTACTAGCGCACCTTAAGCCGCTTACCGAGCAATCGGTGGTGAAGCTATGGTACGCAGTAAAAGCCAATCCACTGTCGAAAATGATACAAACGTTGGATAAGGCTGGATTTGATTTTGACGTAGCAAGTTCTGGCGAGCTAAACCAAGTGTTAGCTCAAGGTGTTTGCCCCTCGCGCGTGCTCAACACTGGACCTGCCAAGTCAAAAAGGCAGATCCAACACTTTTTGTCACAAGGGGTTCGCACCTTTGTGGCAGAAAGTCATAACCAAGTGGTTTGGCTTAACCAAGCTGCCATTGAACACAATGTCCAGCTACGCGTTTTATTGCGTGTACAGCTGCGCTGGCCTGATGGGGAGAAAAACCCACTGGGTGGCGATAGCTTAACGCCGTTTGGGCTTGGCACTGAGCAATGGCAATCTTTAGACATTAACTCATTCGACGCACTCGATTTTGCGGGCCTGCATATTTTCCAGTGGGGCAATATGCTCAGCACACAGAAGCTGGCCTCGCTGTGGTCGAAAATGGTGCCGCCGCTTAAACAACTGGCACACGATCTTGGTTTTACGTTACGTATTTTAGATTTAGGCGGTGGTTTAGGTATTCCATATACCAGCGCCGACAACCCCCTTTCATGGCCACATTTAATTGATGCGCTAGCGACCATCAAAGCGTCATCGGGCGTTGAAGAATTATGGATGGAGCTGGGCCGTTATGCGGTAGGCGAATGCGGTCACTATGTAAATCCAGTCGTAGAACAAAAACAAAACTACGGCGAACATCAACTGATTGTCGCAGGCGGTATTAACCATATTCTGCGCCCTGCTGTGACCAATCAGGCTTTTCCATGTGCCTTATTACGCAAGTCAAATGCCGATACGAGAAGCTACTTGCTCCATGGGCCATTGTGTACTGCACTCGATCATTTAGGTCGCCACACTTTACCCAGTGACATCTATGAGGATGACTGGCTGGTATTCAGTCAATGTGGTGCATACGGCTTTACCGAAAGCATGCCGTACTTTTTGTGTCACGAATTACCCGCCGAATATGTGATAGAGCAAGGCCAAGTTGCTTGTATTCGCACATCACAAGCGGCCGATGCGTATTTGAGGTAATAAAGCAATGAACCCAATTAGCCAAGAAAACATCCAAGTAGGCGAAATTGCCAATGGTTTACCACTGACCATTCCGGTATACCGAATGAGGGGCAACGGCAACGGCCCCAAGGTGTATATTCAAGCAAATATGCATGGCGCTGAAGTGCAAGGTAACGCGGTCATTTACCAATTGCTTGAACAACTCAAACAACAAACACTGGCTGGTGATATAACGCTTGTGCCCTACGCAAATCCCATTGGTTGCAATCAAAAGTCAGGGGAATTCACTCTAGGGCGATTCGACCCCGTAACAGGCACAAATTGGAACCGCATGTATCACAACCACACGAAAATGGTTGATGAATTTGTTGCACAGCATTTGGATAGCTCGCTGGATGAAATCAAACACGCTTTTAAAAACCTGTTGGTAGAACAAACCCAAACCATGTTGGATGGCCCTGCCCACAGCATCAACACAGGCAAACGTATTGCACTTAATTTGCAACGCTTGGCCCATGAAGCGGATATTGTGCTGGACCTACATACCGGCCCTATTTCGGCAAAACACTTATATTGCCCTGAATATGCCAAACCCAGTGCCAGCTATTTTGATATTGAGCATGTGCTGTTGATCCCCAATGAGTTTGACGGCGCATTAGACGAAGCCAGCTTTTGTCCTTGGTGGTCACTCAGTGAAGCGTTTAAACAACAAGGCCGCGATGTGCCCGTGTTGGTGGAAGCCTTTACAGTAGAACTGGGTTCGCAAGAAAAAATCGACTTAGCTGAGGCAAAAAACGATGCCAACAGTCTACTCAGTTACCTCACCTACAAAGAAGCATTGCTACACTCGCCGTTCCAACCCAAAAATATATTGCGCTATGGTTGTATGCTCGATGACTACATAACATTTTATGCGCCCATAGGTGGCATGGTGGAATATGTCGCACCCTTAGGTGGTCATATCAAGGCGGGTGATACCATCGCGCATATTTTACGAATGGAGCATTATTTAAGTGAGCAACCACTGCGAGCGATCACTTTAGATACAAATGCCATTACCATTTTGCACTTTGCCTCAGCATCAGTGAATCAAGGCACAGAATTGTACAAGTTTTTTACCAACTACTTTGAACTCTAGTTGGCCACCAGTTATTGCGTGAGAGTAAGCAGGCTTTGGCAAGCTTACTAAGGTATGGCGGCATGTGCCGCCGGCCTTTTTTCACTGATTTCTGATTGCACATCACTTTTTCGTGCATTCCGCGCGGCGCTGTACCCAGTATATTGTTGTTTGCTTGATGGGATAGACCGACATCGCCACCACTGAGATAATATTCGACACCCAAACGCCAATGGTATGCAGCAAATTCAATTGATGATAGTCAAAATAGCCACGGGCAATAAGCTGCATAAACAGCAGCGCCATATACAATATGGTCATATACATCACCATACGTGTGGTTTTAGCAAACATGCAACCACGTAAGCGATGCAAACAAAACAACGCCACTAAAAATACAAATTGCGTCACCATCAAACCAGTATAAAACAACTTAATGCGGCTCATATGCTCAAAGCTTGCACTGAGTAAATAGTCTTCTATTTCAACGCCAAACACATAAAACCCAGTAAACACAATTAGAGTCATAAAACACGAATGCATTTCATGCAGCTGCATTGAATTCAGTGTGCCGAAACGAGCATAAAACAAAGACCACTTATGGCTGGGAAACTGCGTCACCAAAAACCACAGGAGCAGTAGACCGAGGTAAACCGTTAAAAACCCACTGAGTTGTAGTAAGATGTCGTCCATAGTTTTCCTCCGTGGTTTACTCCAATGCTTGCTCGCGCCGCTCAGCAAAGTATTTTAGTGTTTGGCGGATGGGGTAGATGGAGAGCGCGGCGATAGCAATAATATTTGAGAGCCAACCTCCAATTCTATACAACGGTGTTAATTCATGAAAATCAAAATAGCCCCTCGCGATTAGCTCCATAAATAAAAGAGACATATAGATAAAAGTCATATACATACATATTCGTGCAGTTTTTGAGAAAAGACAGTGTTTTAATCTATGCAACGTGAAAAGCATCACAAGCAACACAAACTTATACGCTATCATCCCCGTATAAAACACTTTGATTCTGTTAACTTGCTCAAAATCAAAAGCCACTAAATACATCTCTACTTCGCCACCAAGAATGTGAAAAATATTGAATACGAGCGCGGTCAAAAAACAAGAATGTAATTCATATTGCTCCAATGAGTGGTGACTTTCAAAAAACAACTGCCACTTGTGTATCGTAAATTTAAAAAACATAAACCACAGCACAATTAAGAACTCGTAACTTTTAAAAATCCAGCCTAAATAATGCAAAAGTTCATTTAGTGTATTCATTTAACACAACTCATTGTTAACTAACTTGCCGCTCGCGGCGATCAGCAAGATATTTTAATGTTTGGCGAATGGGGTAGATTGAAATACCTATGGTTGAAATTAAAATACATACCCAAATACTCATAGAGTAAAGCATTCTTAGCTCGTGATAATCAAAATAAGCTCTTGATATTAAACGCAACATAATGATGGGCATTGCCAACAGTGTTATATACATCAGTAAGCGAGCGGTTCTAGAAAAGTAGCATTGAGAAAATCGGTGAAATACTAATATAGCAACCATTGCAATAAAATTGTAAGTAATCAATCCGACATAAAATATTTTAATCTGATTGATTTTAGCGAAGCTCAAATTAAGTAAGTACTGCTCAATCTCCCAAAAAAATGTTCGGAATACGCAAAAGCAGAGCGCACTGATAAAGCAAGAATAAGCTTCGTGTGATTGCATTGAATTTAGATATTTTTTAGGAAAAATCAGAAATGACCAACTATAAGCTTTGGGTAAAAAAATAATAAACCACAACAGAACAATAACCACATACCCATTTACTATCATTGAAAACTGAAAAGCAAACTCATTCAATCTAGCTAATTCCTTTAAGATGTTCCCAAACACAAAAATGACCGCACAACGCCGCCATTTTATTTTAAGAAATCATAGTGCGCTTTTCTTTTAAGTACGCCTTGAAAGAGCGCATGGGATAAGTTGCCAATGCGCTAATAGCGATAAAGTTACACAACCAGCCACCTACAGCATATGCCATGTTTAAACCGTGATAATCATAATAGCCACGTGCTATTAATTGCATAAAGGAGAGAAGCATTCCTACAATTGTCACGTAAGCACAGATACGCGATGTCGGTGAGAAGGTACAACCTCTCACTAAATGTAAACAAAATAAAGTTAATAAAAATGCAAACTTAACTATTATCATGCTGGTATAGAAAAATTGAATCTTTTCCACCTTATCCATTTCTAAAGTTAGTAGAAATTGCTCTGCTTCAGAAGCGATCAGGTGGAAAAACAAAAAGCAAAAGGCAGTTAAAAAGCATGAATAAAGCTCGTGATGTTGAACACTAGCTAGGTCTTTTTTTACGCCAAAAAATAACTTCCAACGTATGCTAGAAAATTTTTTTAACCAAAAAAGGACGATCAAAAGTTCAATTCCTTTTAGTATCCAACCCAAGCTATACAAAATTTCGTTCATGCCTTATTCCTTTAATTCTTATATATCTAACTTTAACAATTTATTAGCGTTGGCCAGACCGCATAAGCAGCTGCCATTTGAGGTTGAACATAATCACCAGTAGCACCAGCCACTTGCTGCGCGTGCTCTTTTGATAATGTTTTTAGTTTTTTTGCTTTTAGATTTAGTTTGATTGAGGTTTTCATAGTCCAGTCCTTACTATTTGGTATACATCCCTCATCAGCGCGCTGGAATTTTAACCTTTAGTACACAAATTAACAACAATACTCTTGATGTATTCCCGCACAACTGATTGGTTTGTATGAATTAATTTATAATTAAGCTGCTGTGGCCAGATAAAATAGCGCACAGTCAAAGTTATGTTACTGTCTTGAAATGGGTTCAACAAATAAAATCTTTAAGATAATGGTTGCAGGTGGGGGGGTTGTTGTTACCACCTAGGTATGACAACGTTGATATTTCTTTATGAACTTTACCTAAACTCAGCCAATATCTGACAGGTGAAAAAAGCAGTGACCCACTCAGTTCACCGCCCTTTCATTTAAAACATGTATAATGGATGTACAAATTGCTATAAAACAAACCATTATGACACGCTACTCTGCTATTTATTGTTTTTTACTGGCTACAATCAGCCTACCTACTTTAGCCAATGAACCCACCGAGGTGGATGAAATTGATTTGGTAAAGCAATGCATATTAAATGAAGTGCTATCGGGTGATAAAAATCAGACCGTAGAGCAACTGAGACAACACTGTACCAAGCTACATGAAGATAAGCTCAGCTCGCTAGATAAGCGTATGGCGCGAGAGCGCTTTACCCAGCAAAATCGCAACGTGATCACCCCGCACTATCGCAACTATATTTTACCTGTGTCGTATATTACCAATCCAAACAGCCGTCCATTTAGTGGCTTACGCGCCATTGATGATTCCAATGGTGAGCCGCTGGATCATTTTGAAGTGAAGTATCAATTGTCATTAAAGGTGCCTGTTTACACCGGCTTTTCCGACCCCGATCAGGCTATTTATATGGGTTTTACACTGCAGTCGTTCTGGCAGTTTTATAACAAAGATATTTCTTCACCCTTTAGAGAAACCAACTATGAGCCCGAGCTGTTTTGGATCAACTTTTTAGACGATGAAAACGTATTATGGGGCGACGAAATGGCCGTTGCGCTCGGTATTAGTCATCAATCTAATGGCCGCAGCCAGCCTAACTCGCGCTCCTGGAACCGTATTTACGCCAATTTTATATGGGAAAACCGAGGCTTTGTATTTAGCTTCAAGCCTTGGTATCGCCTACCGGAAGATAAAAAAGAAGATGTACTGGCGGCCAAGGGTGACGACAACCCCGACATCTACAAGTACATGGGTTATTTTGAATTTCGCGGTGTGTATCGTCATGAAGAACATGAATTTGGTTTTATGACCCGCAATAACCTCAACAGCGATAACAAAGGCGCTATCCAATTAGATTGGTCATTTCCTATTTGGGGCCGATTACGAGGTTACGCCCAATATTTTAACGGTTATGGCGAAAGCATGATTGACTACAACGCGCATATTCAACGCTTTGGTGTGGGTATTTTGCTCACGGATATTCTGTAATCAGACTCGTGGGGAAGCATTCAGCGCCTTCTGATCTAGTGGCGCTCAGGCAGGCACTACCCACAATTTAAGGTACAAACCTTTATTACCTATCTCTGTGAACAATTTTCACAAAGTGCGCCATAAACAAAAAGGCCATCAATCACTTGATGGCCTTTTTAAACTGAATACTGGTGAGAATTATTGCATCTTGTGATGTGCCATGTAATTTTCTGGCAGCTCAATTTGCGCCACACCCGACTCAATTGCCGCATTAGCCACAGCTTTTGCAATACGAGGTAGTAAGCGCGGGTCCATCGGTTTTGGAATAATATACTCAGGACCAAACTCTAGGCTTTCAACATCCGCCGCTTTAAGTACTTCCGCTGGCACCGGCTCTTTAGCAATGCTTCGAATCGCTTCTACCGCTGCAATTTTCATTTCATCGTTAATCGCTGTAGCACGCACATCTAATGCGCCACGGAAAATAAACGGGAAACAAAGCACATTATTCACTTGGTTTGGATAGTCAGAACGACCTGTTGCCATGATCAAATCTTGGCGAGCGCTGTGTGCAAGCTCTGGATTAATTTCAGGATCTGGGTTCGAACATGCAAACACCACTGGCTTATCCGCCATCAATTTAAGCTCTTCAGGTTTTAGAAGATCAGGGCCTGATACGCCCACAAATACATCCGCCTCAGCGATAACATCCTGCAATGTCCGCTTGTCTGTGTTGTTTGCAAATAACTTTTTATACTCATTTAAGTCATCACGACGCGTATGGATCACCCCTTTACGGTCAAGCATGTAAATGTGTTCACGTTGCGCGCCACATTTGATCAATAACTCCATACAGGCAATCGCAGCCGCACCAGCGCCTAAACACACAATAATCGCATCGTGAATGGCTTTACCCTGGATCTCCAAGGCATTCAACATGCCAGCGGCGGTTACAATGGCAGTACCATGTTGGTCATCATGAAAAACAGGAATGTCGCAACGCTCAATCAAGGCTTTTTCAATTTCAAAACACTCTGGCGCCTTAATGTCTTCTAGGTTAATACCGCCAAAAGTATCCGCAATATTGGCGACTGTATTGATGAAGTCTTCAGTCGTGCGATGCTTTACTTCGATATCAATTGAATCGAGGCCTGCAAAACGCTTGAATAGTAACGCTTTACCTTCCATTACGGGTTTTGAAGCCAACGGACCCAAGTTACCTAAACCTAAAATAGCCGTGCCGTTACTGATCACGGCCACCATGTTGCCTTTACCCGTGTATTGGTAGGCTGTCGCTGGATCGGCTGCAATTTCTCTAACTGGCTCAGCAACGCCTGGGCTATAAGCTAAAGCTAAGTCTTTAACGGTTTCCGCAGGTTTGGTCAACTCAACGCTGATTTTACCTGGAACGGGATGAGCATGATAATGTAGTGCTTGTTCACGAAAGTCTGACATGACGCGATTTTTTCCTGCAAGAAGTTAAAAGTGAGAGTGAGATAAAATTCGCAATTAATTAAACCATACCTTTTTTACAAATATATTCAAGCAATTTCAGGTCTATCCACTTAAACACATTTTAACTGCAAATCACTGCCATTTTACCGACATTTAACTTAATTTAATTCAATTTTGCTTACAGTAAACAGACTAAAATGGATGAGTCACTACTGAAACAAGGTGAAAATCTATCTAAAATTAAGCAAAGTCTAAGAAAATTCACAAAGCAACACTTTTAATGAGTTTTTACAGAATTTAACCGCAAAGTATGAACAATTAAACCAAAAAATAGGAATTACACGAACAATTTGATAGGTATCTTTATGCACACAATTGTGCTTTATAAGCAAATGCAAACCTTATCCTTGTACAAAATATAGCCTAGTGATTTACCGAAACAAATGCATAACTGTGAATAATGGAGATAACGAAGAGTAATTAGAGTTAAAACTCAAATATCGATATTTTGGTTTTTTGATTAAGAGATTGGGTGACTAGCTGTTGTCATAGTAACAATAGGAATGTATTTACCAGTCCACATTAACACTTAGCCACTTTGAGAGATTAAAAAGAGCGAAGAAAAAATTTCAGGCACAAAAAAAGCACCCTAAGGTGCTTTTTTCAAACAAACGTTTATTACTTCTTGCTGCTAAGCGCGCCGAAACGTTTGTTGAAGCGATCAACACGACCACCTGTATCAAGAATTTTTTGCTTACCAGTATAGAACGGGTGACACTCAGAACATACGTCTAAGTGGATGTCTTTACATAGTGTTGAACGAGTTTGGAACTTGTTACCACATGAACAAGTAGCGTTAATCGTTTCGTAATTAGGGTGAATACCTTCTTTCATAGCAACCTCTGGTTAGGCCGTATCGCTCTCCAAACCCGAAGTTTGGCACCATACGTAGTTTATACAAATTAGTGGACGCGTATTTTATGTAACTCGTGGGCGTTCCACAAGTAATAAATGATCAAAAATAGCATTTTTTGTACAATTTCTGATTACCAAGGCAGCTCAACTGGGCTTTTCCTTCTACCTTTAGTACATTAGCGCCATGATTGCTTGCCAAGACCCATTGATGATGTTTGCCGAAGTCGCAATAAAAATCCCTCTATTTCGCACCTTTGATTATCTGATCCCCGACGATTATAACTTGCAAGTGGGATGCAGAGTGAACGTACCGTTTGGCAACCGTAAATTAGTGGCCGTAGTACTGGCGATAAAATCACATTCACAAGTGCCTAGCAACAAATTAAAAGCAATCGCCGAGCAGTTAGATGACACGCCCATTTTATCCGCCGAGCACATTAAGTTTTTGCGCTTTACTGCCCAGTATTATGCTCACCCGCTTGGCGAGACTATTTTTACCGCCTTGCCCGGTGCTTTACGTGATGGCGAACACCCCGACAAAACGACAGTGACGACATTCTCCCTAACAGAGAAAGGTAAGCAATTGCCCACCCTGCGAGCAAAAAAGCAAATGGCCTTACTCAAACAGCTGAGTGAGTCTGGCGAATCGAGTCTCACAGAATTAAAAGCACTGGGATTTAGCAAGCAGCAACTGACTGCACTACAAGATAAAGCACTTATTGAAGAGCAAGTTAAGCATGATGAAAAATGGCAAACGCAATCACTTAGCGTTGCACAAAAACCACGCCTGAACGAAGAACAAGCAGCCGCTTGTAGTGTTATAAATCAACAACAGGGTTATCAGTGTTTTTTATTGGAAGGTGTCACGGGTAGCGGCAAAACGGAAGTTTATTTACAAAGCCTTGAGCGTATTCTACAAGCAGGAAAACAGGCACTGATCCTAGTACCTGAAATTGGTTTAACCCCGCAAACAGTTAACCGCTTTCGCCGCCGTTTTGCAGATACACCTATCGATTTATGGCACTCTAACTTAACTGATAATGAGCGCTTACATACATGGAGAAGAGCAGAACAAGGGAGCTGTGCATTGGTGATTGGTACTCGTTCGAGTATTTTTTTACCGTTTAAAAACCTCGGTATGATCATTGTTGACGAAGAACATGACAGCTCCTTCAAACAGCAAGAAGGCTTACGTTACCATGCGCGAGATTTAGCGGTTTATCGCAGTGCACACTCCGCTGTGCCGCTTATTTTAGGCACAGCCACACCAGCTCTTGAAACACTGCACAAAGCCATCACCTCAAAATATCAATTGCTCATTTTATCTCAGCGCGCGCAAACCACCACCAATAATCAGTTTTTGTTAGTCGATATGAAAGGCCAACCCGAACAGTCAGGCTTTGCCATTGGCACTTTGCAACATATTGAAGCCACATTAAAACGTGGCAAACAAGTGATGGTATTTTTGAATCGTCGCGGCTATGCGCCCACGCTGTTGTGTCATGAATGTGGTTGGTTAAGCCAGTGCTTACGCTGCAGTGCCAGCGCCACCTACCATAAAGCAATGAACCGTTTAGTATGCCATCACTGTGGTGAGCAAACCTTTGTGCCACCGCAATGCCCCGATTGCGGTAGCACGCAAATCATGCCTACAGGACTGGGTACTGAACAGCTCGAAAACTTTTTTGCAGAGCGATTCCCTGATACCCCATTGAGTCGCATTGACCGAGATACCACACGTCGTAAGGGAGCACTCGAAGATGCGCTTGCTGATATCAATCAAGGCGGTTCGCGTATTTTGGTGGGTACGCAAATGCTCGCCAAAGGCCATCATTTTGCCGACGTGAGTTTGGTGGTGATCTTGGATGTTGACAGTGGCCTATATTCCAGCGATTTTCGCGCCACAGAACATATGGCACAACTGATCACCCAAGTAGCAGGCAGAGCAGGCCGTAGCGGTGAAGCCGGTAAGGTATTGCTACAAACTCATTTCCCTGAACATCCCTTACTGCAAGATTTAGTTAATAATGGCTATCAAGACTTTGCTCGATACGCCCTTACAGAACGTGAAGAGGTACAATTACCACCGTTTAGTCACATGGCACTGGTTAGGGCACAAGCCACCAATGCAAAATTGGTATTCGACTTTTTATCTGATCTGGTTCCAGCAACCCCCTTCAGTGGTATACAATTGCTTGGGCCGATCCCCGCGCCGATGGAGCGAATGGCGGGTAAGTATCGATATCAATTACATATTCAAGCGGCAGAACGCACGGTATTACACACATATATTGCACAATTAGTCACTTATATGAGTGAGCATAAACTTGCTAACCGCGTACGCTGGAGCATAGACATAGATCCGATGGATACCTACTAAGTACACTTATGGCACAACACGATTATATAAATAGAAAGCCAAAGAATAGCAAAGGCACTAAACAAGTTGCCCCCAAAAAGCCCTTTCCGACCCTACTTGCGTTAGCCGCATTAGTGTTAGTTGGAGGCTTTGCCTACGGCCTTTGGTATATCAAAAACAATGCCGAACCGGCCAAGTTAGAAGCCGTCACAAAGCCAATCAAAAAAGAACCTGAAAAGCTTAAAAAACCCGAAATAAAGCCTTTTCTTGAAGAAATAAAAGAGCATGAAGTTAAGGTTGAAGTAAAAGAAATCGAGAGCAAAGGACCTTATCAGATGCAATGCGCTTCGACCAGAACCCGAGCGCGCGCAGAAGAGATCAAGGCCAAAATTGCTTTTGCAGGCCTCATTGCCGAAATACGTCGCACCGAAGGCAGCAATGGTGTGTGGTATCGCGTGCGCCTTGGACCATATGAGAAAAAGCGTGAAGCAGAGCGCGATAAAAACAAACTTAAACGTATCAAAATCACAGGCTGTGGCATTTGGGGTTGGACACCTTGATTTTCGCCTAAACGCCCATATCTTGTATTAATCAGACAGTATAAAGGCGCCAAGAGCGCCTTAGTTTTAAGGAATACTATGACTACCATCGTAAGCGTCCGTCGCGACAACAAAGTTGTCATTGGTGGAGATGGCCAAGTGTCGCTTGGTAACACAGTAATGAAGGGTAATGCCCGTAAAGTTCGCCGTTTATACAACGGTAAAGTACTCGCTGGATTTGCTGGCGGGACTGCTGATGCCTTCACATTATTTGAACGCTTTGAAAGCAAGCTTGAAATGCATCAGGGTCATTTAACCAAGGCAGCCGTTGAAATGGCCAAAGATTGGCGTAGTGACAGAGCGCTGCGCAAACTTGAAGCCCTGTTAGCGGTCGCAGACGAAACCGCGTCACTCATTATCACAGGTAACGGCGACGTGGTGCAGCCAGAGCATGACCTAATCGCCATTGGCAGTGGTGGTAACTTCGCCCAGTCAGCAGCCATTGCACTACTTGAAAACACTGACTTAAGCGCACGCGAAATTGTTGAAAAAAGTCTGAAAATTGCAGGCGACATCTGCGTATTTACTAACAATTTCCAAACTATTGAAGAATTGTAAGAGGAATTGCCATGACAGCAATGACCCCAAGAGAGATCGTCCACGAATTAGATCAACACATTATTGGACAAGACAAGGCAAAGAAAGCCGTTGCCATTGCACTGCGTAATCGCTGGCGTCGTATGCAGCTAGCAGAAGACTTGCGCGCTGAAGTCACACCGAAAAACATTTTAATGATTGGCCCAACAGGCGTCGGTAAAACCGAAATTGCCCGTCGCTTGGCTAAACTTGCTAACGCGCCATTTATTAAAGTGGAAGCGACTAAGTTCACCGAAGTAGGCTATGTTGGCAAAGAAGTTGAATCGATCATCAAAGACTTGGTCGATATCTCTTTTAAAATGACCCGCGAACAACAAGCGAAAAAACACCAACATCGAGCAGAAGAAGCGGCTGAAGAACGTATTCTGGATGCGTTATTACCGCCAGCGAAAGATGCATGGGGTGAGTCTCAACCAAACGAAAACAGCTCAACGCGCCAGGTATTCCGTAAAAAGCTACGTGAAGGCCAATTAGATGACAAAGAAATTGATATTGATGTAGCAGAAGCAGCACCGAATGTTGAGATCATGGCGCCGCCGGGCATGGAAGAAATGACCAACCAATTGCAAGGCATGTTCCAAAGCATGACTGGCGAGAAAAAGAAAAAACGCAAATTGAAGATCAAAGATGCGTTTAAACTCTTGGTTGAAGAAGAAGCCGCTCGCATGGTGAACCCTGAAGAGCTTAAAGAGCAGGCCATCTTCTCGGTTGAACAAAACGGTATCGTTTTCATCGATGAAATTGACAAAATCTGTAAGCGTGGTGAAGCGCAAGGCCCTGATGTAAGCCGTGAAGGTGTTCAGCGTGACTTACTACCATTAATTGAAGGGTCTACCGTAAATACTAAGCATGGTATGGTGAAAACAGACCACATCTTGTTTATCGCCTCTGGTGCATTCCAGATGGCGAAGCCATCAGATCTGATCCCTGAGCTACAAGGTCGTTTACCGATCCGTGTTGAGCTTGAAGCACTAAGCGCGGGTGACTTCAAACGCATTTTAACCGAGCCACATGCCTCACTGACCGAGCAACAGCAAGCACTGATGCAAACAGAACAGGTTGAGATCAGCTTTACTGATGATGCACTGACGCGCCTTGCAGAAGCCGCTTGGCAAGTGAATGAAAAAACCGAAAATATCGGTGCCCGTCGCCTTCACACCATTATGGAAAAGCTGATGGAAGAGCTATCTTACGATGCATCAGAAAAAGCCGGTGAAGCATTTGTGATTGATGCAACCTATGTGGAGCAACACTTAGACGCACTCGTACAAGACGAAGATTTATCTCGCTTCATTCTATAAACTTCATTTTAAACGGGGCCTATGCCCCGTTTTACCGAGCTTATTATGTACATAGTCACTAAACTGCATTATCACCAACAAAGTCGTTTGCTCGATGTTTATTTCGATGATGACACCCACTACGCATTAAGCTGTGAGTTCTTACGCACTCATTCTCCTTCTGCCGAAGTACAAGGTCATGGCGAAGGCATGAAGTTAGTACTGAACAAGCAAAACGTAGCAATCAAAGACATTGAACCCGTGGGCCACTACGCCGTGCGATTGTGCTTTGATGATGGCCACAATACAGGTTTGTACAGCTGGCAATATTTGCGCACATTATGTGTAGACCAAAGTAAACTTTGGGCCCAATACCAAGCGCGTGTTAAAGCACATCAAGACAGTAAGCACAGCGTCCCTATCAAGTTTGTGCCTTAACAAAAGGGACAAAATAACTAGGGTGAGATCTCATCCATTTTAGATTCAATAATTGAAAAGAAGGCCCCTTGTGGGTCGCAAATGACCGCATAGCGGCCCACTTCGGGAATATCTTTGGGTGGCACACACACCTTTGCTCCAAGACCTGCCGCTTTTTTAGCGACCGCATCACAATCAAGTACTGCAAAATACATCATCCAATGAGAAGGCACTGTCGGACTCCAAGCCTCAGTCATCTCTACCATGCCCCCTAGCGCATGATCCTCATTGCTAAATATCACATAATCAATATCATCCACTTGTTGATGTAAAACCTGCCAACCAAAAAGCTGGTGATAAAATACTTCATTTTTGTGCGTATCTCGGCACGCCAATTCGTGCCAATAAGGGGTGTTGGCTTCAAACGCACGCCGACTACCAATATGCTCTTTGGCTTGCCATAAAGTCAGCTGAGCGCCGCTGGGGTCGCTAATGATAGCCATACGCCCTGCTTCTCCAATATCGTAAGGGCCACGCACCAGTTTTCCATCCAGTTTCTCAGCTTGAGCAACGGAGGCATCGACGTTTGTTACTGCGACATAGGCTTGCCATACGCTTTGCATTCTCGCGGCCTTTTTTCCCTCACTCATTTCATACATGCCGCTGATAATGTCATCTTGTTTTTTGAAGTTGGTGTAGAAGTCTCCATTTGCACCACGTTCATCATCAAACTCCCAACCAAATAGCGCGCAGTAAAAAGGTTTCGCAATGCGCCAATCCGCTGCGCATAACTCCGCCCAACAAAACTCATGGGTATGTGCATAAGTGAGTCTACTCATGTGAATATACCTTTTTATAATCCTATTATGGGGATAGTTGAACTTTGCAAAATATGCAATGCGTTTTTATTGAAGATATCAAACTAACTGATATTGACACCAAACAAAGTATTAGCTTTGAATCGAAATTAAGGCACACTTGAAAAACATTACTTGATTGCAAACTTGAGCTTATATAGACAAATACAAAAAAGCCAGCTAACGAACTTAACTGGCTCTGTGAAAATTTATGAAAACAATGTTATAGATGGAAGGTAAGCATACCGTGTTCGCTCACTAACATATCTCCATGTTCATCAGCGCGCAATTGTACTCGGTGCCCATCCTTAAGTAATTGATAACGTTGACCTGCGGCTAATCCATTAATATGGACGTTTGCCCCTGACTCAACCGGTGCAGTGAAATAGATATCTTGCGCGTAAGGTGATAACAACTCCTTGCTGAACAACACAACCTCATTTACCCGCCCAGAAGTTTGCACATACACACCTAAGTGAGAAGACGAGACTCCATCAAGCACTTGTACATTAGCTTCTGGCACTTCTCCCACATCTGCAAAGCTTAACACCGACAGTAGTTCATTACTAACTTGGGGTACACTCGCTTCTAATTGAGTATGCCATTTACGCTGGTTCAATGGTGCCTGATAAGTCAATACATCTTGATAATACTGAGTTTCGTCAACTATCGACAAAGTATAATCTCTTGGCAAAATGGGCTGATATATAAACTCTTTACCGTCATAAATGGTAGACACCCTATCGCCATCAAACATAGGCTGTGTTAAAAAGCGTTGATTCTGTTTTACACGGCGCACATAATGATCACCCACCTGTAATCCAAGTTCCTGATGATATTGCATTAAGTCACGGATCACACTCGGCTCAGTTTCAGTATTGTCGTAAACCAGAACGGTATTAGGCTTTAAAAAAACGAGCTGTCTAGCGACCTTTTTCGCGTAATTAGCCTGCCAATAACCTAGCATATTATAGGTTTGCTCAGCGCGTGCAGCGATGAAGCTCATTGTAGGACTATCGTATAAAGTAACATATTGGCCACGACCAGCTGCTTTATATGTTGGATTCGAAGAGCCGTCATGACTGGCGTTTTCAATCAAGATGGTATTATGCGCTGTTGAGTTGATAGCAAACTTACCATACCCCGTCATCTCTTTAGTGATCCACTTTCCAGCATGAGCAATATCAAATGACAAAGTATCGAAATGTTGATGATCTACAACCGCAGGGCTATTCAAAAAATACAAATTTGTTGCTGAATGAGACCAATCAGAACGCGTTGCAACTAAACCAGTTCCTGGTGCATGAAAAAACGTGCTGGGCTGCTGTGACGCCTCACTGGTTGGTTCCTCTGGTTCAAATAACACACGCTCTAGTCCTGTATCCATTGAGCCGCTTGGGTAGCCCTCTTTTTCGATGACCTGCTCAAGCCAAGCTTGAGCCTGAATGCGGCGCTCTGGGTTTTCGACTATTCCGATTAAATGCAACATCATGGCATAACGATGATCACCCGATAAAGGTACGTAATCCTCAACATGTTCCTGATCACCATAAAAGTACATACCTGTGCCACCTGCCAAGGTTTGATGAAGATAAGCCAGTACCACATGCTCTGCGTAATCGTTCGGATAATCAATATTACGTAACTCTTTATTGTACATGTACAAGCGCATCCAGTGCATCATAGTACCTGGGCTATAATCAATGCCTTCAGCCCATACGCCGCCAGCCATAACATCATCCATAAACTTATCGACAACGTATTCTTTTAATAACCTATCTCCGGCGCTTAAGTACTGTGTACTTTTCTCTCGGATCTGAGGATCATGCGCGTTTTGTAACGTCATGCCCAGTAAAGAAAGGTTTTCAGCTAGTGAGGTTACTTCATCAGTGTCTTGCCAGCGCATTTTCGAAAAATCATCACTATAACCTAAGTAATCAAGCCAGTAGTCACCCCACAACGCAAAGATCGCTTCAATATCCTGCTGTTGTTGCTCACTAAACATGGTTTTTGCCCATACATAAGTATATTGCGACCACCGGGCTTGTGAGCGAAACAAGTTTCGATTGCTGTAATACTGCCACCCTACGACAGGTTCACTTAAGTATTGTTCTGAAAACAGCTGTTTGGCTTTAGTACCATGAATTTTATTGCCCGTAATTCGATAGCTCAACGCGTACGCGCCTGCGTAATCCCAGGTATTGTATATACGCTCTTTTGCAAGGTTCGCTGCAAGCTTACTCTGGAATGCTTGCCAAGCGGGTGTTTCTTTCTGAACAGCTTGAGCAAGTCGAGCTATCCGAGCAGCTGGGAGTAAATAACTTGGTTCCAAGCTAGGGTTATTATGTATACCGTCATCAATATCTGAGTCACATGCCGCATAGGGCAAGTTAGGGGTTAATGTCACATCATCAAGCAAAACCTCTGCTGTACCACCTTGCAGCGCCAAGGCGATAGAATACCCTGTAACCTGCTCATTGGCAGACAATGTGATCGGCTGACAAATTGTTTGTACTTGTTCTGTAAACGGATTCAAATTGATACTGTCTTGAACATGCTGACCACTTTTCACCTTCACTACACTACGAAGCTGTAATGTTCCGCCTCGAACCTGATTAAGTAGCTTCACTTTTGCCCTGAGCGTCATACCCACAAGCTTTGGTGCTTGCCCCCAAGGATAAAAATAACTGTAGCCACCGCTACTCCAACTAGTTAATGCTAATTGTAAACTTTGCGTGCCAGAAATGGGCTCAATTCGGTTTAAGGTTAATTGTGCTGCTTCAGAGTTAGAGGCCGTAAAATTGTTATAGCCTTGCTCAAAATCCGCGTTTACTAAATACGACTGGTCGGCTAATACATGCATACTTGTGCTACTAGCCAGTACAATTGAAAATAAATGGGCTCTCATATCAATCTCCTTATGATCTGAGTAATTATCCTAATTCACACTAATTTATCAATGCAATACTTGTTTAAGATTTAATAATTAAAATAAGCATCACAACGTATGAAGAAAGGGCTATATCATAGCCCTTATAGACAATAACTTTACTGGCTAACCATATTTTGGTGATCTCGGTCTGTGAAGTATGCCATTGTACATATCCACAGAAAGTAAAAGTTGGCTAGCATTGGCTGAGATATTAAACCCTTCATCTGTAGCAGTCTCAAAGGCAGCTGACAACAGCGCTACAACTAAATCGGCATCAGAACTTGAGCATTGATCGCTACTTGCAGTTCATGCACTGCCTTCCCATAGTAATATTCTCGTTCTTAGATCAACGAGCTTAGCCTAAACACTAACAACTGTATCACTAGAAATAGCGACATAAGAGGTACCGTACTCTTTTATATCAATGGAAAGACCAGCTTCAGCACCGCAAATTTCATGTAGCTTGTGTGTTGGAACAGCATACATATCTTGAGCAAAGTTAAACCATTACTTTTCAATGTTTCATCAACTAATGATGACTGGAAATACGTAATTCCGTGACTCTGACAAGAACTAAGTGACATGTGATTAAACACTATAAGGAGCTATCACTTCGGGTGAATTATTAATCGAAGGAACAACAAGTGCGGAACTTGGCCCTCTCTTATATTCAGTGCAATCATATCGCTCTGACTTTGATGCACAACCGCTGAGGGACTCACTACTACCGCTACGAAACACACCTCGTCGGATGGCACTTCGCTTATAGCAACCTACAAGACATAAAAAAACCCGAGCCTAAGCTCGGGTTTTTCTAATGCTTTGTGGCATTAACTAAAGTCGATATTACTCAACGATAG